>CAYGZT010000021.1:0-6386 GCA_964354445.1 uncultured Candidatus Saccharibacteria bacterium | reverse complement strand
GGTAGTCGAATTTATCAACGGCGCGCGAGAGACCGATATTGCCTTCCTGAATCAGGTCAAGAATGCCCAGATTCGGACTGCGATTGACATAGTGTTTGGCGATTGAAACGACCAGGCGCAGGTTTGCCTGTATCAGGCGCTGTCGGGCTTCCTCGTCACCGCCTTCCGCACGCTTGGCGAGATCTTTTTCCTCTTGAGCGGTCAGAAGCGCCGTGCGCCCGATGGATTTGAGATACAACTGAACGGCGTCGGGGAGTTCCGTGGCGTCCAGACTCTCGATTTCTTTCCTGCTGATCTCGTGACGGTCGGCATCGGTGTCAATAAGCTGGCTGACCTCGATAACTTTGATGTTGCTCTGTTCCAATTGATCGTATATCTCATCCAGCAAGTCAACATTTTCTTCGATGTGAGGAAATGCCGCCAGCACTTCTGAATCGGTCACAAAACCGCGTGAGCGTCCGCGCTCCATAAGCTGCTTGATGGCTTCAAGATCTTTTTTTAGAAACGTTTTTTTCGACTTGGTAATCTGAGGACGCGCTGCAGCTCCAACCCTGCCCGGAGGTTTAAGTGTCGGTTTTATATCCGCCGCCTTGGCGAAATTTCGCTTTGGACGACGCGTGCGTACGGCACGCACGCGGGAGCGGTGCGCCGGACGCGTCTTTGTACGGGCATGACGAGAAGCTGACTTAGGTCGGCGTTTTAAAGACAGCCGTTTGTGCCCCCGCCTGCTGCGCGCGGTTTTGTTACGCTTCTGTGCCATATCGGACTACGAATTGTGTGTATTATCTATCAGTTTTGTAATGTCGTCAAACTCTTTTAGTAACTGCGCAACGGCATTGGTATCTTGTGCCGCTTCAGTGACAGCGATTTGTTTTTGGATCTCAACGCGGCGACTCTTGAGAAATTCCCGCTTCAGCTCCGAGAGAAGAAAATTGATCTCTGACGTGATCATTTGAGCGTCCGAAAAGGTGTACTTAAGAGACGATTTCATTTCAAGCAACGAAAAGAGCTGATGGGCAGGATGATCAGTCGGAAGACATTCTCTTCCCTTCTCAAGTATGTCCAGTACCGGTTCGAGGCGAGGTGCAAAGTACTGACGGAATTCTTTAATGAGAAACATACTGTTCTCATGCAAGAAACTGAGTGTAATGATTGCTGCGGACAGCTGCTCATGACGACTCTCGAATTCCAGTTCTTCCGATGAAACCCGAGACTGCTCCTGAGGCACCGCTGCCGTTCGGGTTGTTTTACGGAGCATTGTCAGTTCTTCATGCAGAGCGTGCTCCGGAACGCCGATATGCTCGGCGGCGCGGCGAATCCACCGACTCTGCTCCACCGGACTTTTAATGAATGAAATTTTCTCAAGAAATGCTCGCGCTCGGTTTTTGAGTGACGCGGGTGATGTATCCTTGAGAAATTTTTCACAATAGAAATCCAGCGTTGCGACCGATTCGCGTTCGAGCGAGCGCGCGATGGTACCAGGGCGATTGAACACAATATCCGCAACATCCTTGTAAGGGCGAGGAATAAAAACGCGAACGGTAAAGTCAAGCGCGTGCGCCATGTCGATCGCCCGTTCCGTTGCCGCAATGCCCGCCTCATCGCTGTCGAAGGAAATAACAAGATCATCGGTATATTTTTTGATGACGGTCAGATGATGAGGCGTGAGTGCAGTTCCTGACGTAGCGACAACGTTGCGCACACCGTCCTGAAACAGCATCAAAAAATCCATCTGTCCTTCTACCAGAACTGCCGTGTTTACCTCTTTTATGTGCTGCTTGGTTCGATGCAATCCGTAGAGAATCTTCGATTTGTTGAAAAGGGGCGTTTCCGGTGAATTGAGATACTTGGGCGTCGCGGCAGTTTCGCATTCCGGAAGAATCCGACCCGAAAATCCCACCACTTTTCCGAACGTGTTATAGAGCGGAAATACAATACGTCCCCGGAAGCGATCAATATACGTTTTTCTCTCGGTGCGAAATGAGAGTCCCGCACGTTCAATATCCGTAACATCGTAACCGATGTTAACCAGATATAGTGAAAGAGCGTCGGCGCTGTCCGGTGCATAACCGATTTCAAATTCATCGATGGTCTCTTGCGCTAAGCCGCGCTGTGTCAGGTATTTCTGCGCCTGAGAGTTTGACGAGCGTTCGCGCACAAAAAAATCTTTTGCGGAAACGTTGACATCGTACAGCACTCCAAACTCTTTCTGACTGGCCGGGCTCAAGCGTTTCAATTCCACGCCGGCCTTGTCGGCAAGCATGCGCAGCGCCTCGTAGAACTCGATGTTCTCATACTTCATCACAAAACTGATCACGTCTCCTCCTTCATTGCAGGCTCCAAAACACCGCCACGTCTGCCGGTCCGGCGATACGATAAACGAAGGCGTTTTTTCTTTGTGAAACGGACATAACGCCTTGAAATTTTTCCCTGCCGGCTGAAGCGGGATATAAGAGCGAATAATCTCTACGATATCCAGTTTTTCTTTTATTTCTTGAACGGCGTCCATAAGAACATCAGTGTATCTATTACACTACCACCCTTTTTATCGCGGGGGCGATGTGAACGAGAATCTCATACGGAATGGTGTTGGCAAGACGGGCGACGTTTTCCACCGAGTTGAGCCGTTGTGGATTGTTTGAGAGAACTTCGATTTCATCTTCCAACACGGGCGGTTGTGACAAAGAAGACACGTCGACCGTCGTCAGATTCATGCTGACTGTTCCGACGATTTTAAGCGGAACGTCGTTTCCGTATACGTACCCTTTATTGCTCAGTGCACGCGGTAGCGCTTCATAGTAGCCGCACGGAATGACCGCAATAGTCATCTGCTGCGGTGCAGTGAAGGTAAAATTATAGCCGATGTGGTCTTCTCGAGAGATTGTTTTTACGTTAACAATTTTTGCCCACAGAGAAAGCACCGGTTTGACGGCAAGATGCTTGCGCACCGACGTATCAAATCCGTATAAACCAATGCCGGCTCGTATTAGAGTGCTTTTCCTTTTCTGAATATATTCTGTCCCGGCGGTTGCCGAGTAGTGCAGTTCTCCTTCGGGAACGTGCCGAAGAAATGTCACCACGGCGTTATCCCAAAGCGATAGCTGGCGGTGGGTCGGCTCAGGATTTGTGGGATTATCCGCATCGGCAAGGTGCGACAAAAGCCCTCCGATGCTCAGTGCCGGATTGGTCTTGAGCACATTCAGTGTTTCTTCAAGCTCATGCACGAGGACGCCTTGCCGGTGCATACCGGTATCCGTCTTTATATGAATCGTAAGGGGAAAACGGATGGTACGCGCAAGAAAGCGGGCTTGGGCAAGTGAATTAACCGTCAGCGCGGTTGCCCTCAGGCGTTTCAGTGATGCGGTAATCGCGAACGGCACGTGTCCCAAAATCAAAAGCGGCTTTTTGACGCCAGAATCTCGAAGCAGACGGGCTTCGATAATGCTGTCTACCACAAGCAGGGAGATGTTTTGTAGTGCATCGCACAACCGCCCGATCTCTATGAGCCCATGCCCATACGCGTTGCTCTTAAGCACCGCCGCCAGCTGATGTTTCGGAAAAAGCCGACGAAACTGTCTGATATTATGTTCGAACGCAGCACGACTGATTTCCAGCCGCAACAGGTGATCGGCAGGATTTGCAAACAGCCGCCGCCAGCTTCTCAAAAGGTTGAGAAGATACATATGCTATGGTTTGACGTAAACGCCTTCGGCAGCAAGCCGTTTCATCTTTGCTCTCGTTCCGCGCGCATATCCTCCGGCTGTCCCGTCAGAGCGGATAACGCGGTGACACGGTACACGGGCATCACGGTTTTTATTGAGAATGTTTCCGACCGCTCGCCATGCTCGCGGCTTGCCTGCCGCACGCGCAATCTCTTTATACGTGCGTGTCTGCCCTTTGGAAATTTTTCTTGTTGCGGCGTATACCCGCTCCGTAAAAGAAATCATTGAGTCAAGAAAGGTAACCCGCCAACTTTTTGAGTAAACAACAATATGCCTGCGATGATGATTGCGAGCGCCAGTAGTGCATACAACAGGGCTTTTGCTTTAGAGATAGAGCGCATGTTGTTATGGTATGCCGCGCTATCCACCTTGTCTACCTGCCGGAATGAGCTTCCGCAAAACGTTCTCCGACGGCATCCCAGCCGGCGACATTCCACCACGCTTCTATATACTCCGCGCGGCGGTTCTGATATTTGAGATAGTACGCGTGTTCCCACACATCCAATGTCAGCAACGGCATCTTGTTGCTCGAAAGCGGCGAATCCTGGTTGGGGAGCGAAAAAACTTCCACACGGTTTTGGGACGGATCCCACACAAGCCACACCCAGCCGCTCCCGAAGTGTCCCAGTGCCGTTTCTCTGAATCGTTTTTTGAATTCCTCGAAGCTTCCGAATGTTTTGTTGATTTCATCGGCAAGTATGCCGACAGGAACCCCTCCGCCGCCGGGCTTCATGATGCTCCAGAAAAGATTGTGATTGACGTATCCTCCTCCATTATTTTGCACCGTTCCTTTGATGTCATCGGATATGCTGGAAAGATCGGAGAGTAATTCCTCCGGCGTTTTATCGAACAACTCGGGATGTTTTCCCAGCGCCGCGTTGAACTTGTCGGCGTATGTCTGATGGTGTTTGGAGTGATGCAGTTCCATGGTGCGCGCATCAATGTAGGGCTCAAGCGCGTCGTACGGATACGGCAGAGGAGAAAGTTGATGTTTCATAAGTTGCTCCATATTATACCGTTTTCCAGAGTCAAGAACAGGGCGCGACAATCATACGAAAGACAATAAAGCCCTTCTTGAAAGAATCAGAGATAGATTGAACTGGCGGCGGGTGCAGAACTCTTTCCTTACAAAAAGCCTGACTTGTCAGCCTCCGATGTTGATAAGAGATCCTATCGCCACACCGATGACAATTGCCGCTCCCCCCATAATGGTCATGACAATTCCATGACGAAACAGTTTTGTTCCACTCAATTTCGCACTCAGGATTCCCAGTGCAAACAGCGTAACCAGAGAGATACTGATGGAATATCGCAGTGACGTCACACCTCCTGCAAAAAGATATGGAACGAGGGGAATAAACCCAAACACTACATAAGAAATAAACATCACCAAACCTCCAAGAACCGGGATGTGCTCCCCCACCTCGTGGTGCTGTTCGTATTCCTCGGCCGAATGTTCGGAAAGCTCACTGGCTATTCCCATGGAGAACGCTTCGACAAACACAAGAACAATACCGGTTAGAATGATGTTGGTGCGAGATACACCCGCAATCGCGATACCCGACAGCAATCCAACGGTTGATACCAAACCGTCTTCCGCTCCAAAAACAAAATTTCTAACGAGCACCGATGCCACCTTCGTTCTTTGGATCCCTGCCATATCTATAGTATATCATTTTGCACTCGGCCAGCGGTGTGCTGCCGATGGCCAAAGCACGGTGAGCGGATGATGCGTACAATCGTGCTTGCGCGCGGGGCATATCTGGCGACCGTACTCGATAAGGCGATTGCTGAAATTAAACCACTCTTTTTTGGGAAGCAGTCTCATCAGGTCCTGTTCAATTTTGTTTGGATCGCGAGAGTCAGAGAGGTCAAATTTAAGCGCAAATCGCCGCACATGCGTATCCACAGCAATCCCCTCTACGGTGTCGTACAGGTTTCCCAACACCACGTTTGCGGTTTTTCGGGCAACACCCGGAAGCTGCATCAATTCGTACATGGTTCGCGGAACTTTCTCTCTAAACTCCTTCTGCAAAAGCCGTGCCGCTGCAAGGATGTTTTTTGCTTTGTTCCGGTAGAATCCGGTTGACCTGATATCCTGTTCGAATGCTTTTTGGCCAGCATGTACATAATCTTTGAGAGAACGGTATTTTCTGAAAAGTTTTTGGGTGACCTCGTTGACTTTTTTGTCGGTGCACTGCGCAGACAAAATTACCGCGACCACAAGTTCCCACGGAGAGCGGTATGAAAGTGCGGTGTGAGTTGTGCCGGGGAAGATTCTTTTGAGTTCTTGCGCTATGCGAAGCGCCCGCGTTTCGCGTCGGGAGACATTACGACTTTCTTTTTGCTCCCTCATATGTTCTATCTCTTCCAGCGTCTCTCGGCTTCCCGTTCCATCCCATCAAGACGCGTATAGTAGTCTGGAAATTCTAAAAGATGCGCCAAGGCGATTTTGGCGGTCATTGCCATGTCGTCGTTAGTAACATTTGCCTGCTCAAAACGGGTGCCGTGCTCCAGTTCAACTCCAAGTCCCATTCGGAATTCTTCAATGGGGACCTCCTCCCAATTTACGCCGATGGCATCGCCAACTTGTTTTGCTTCCTCGGCGGTGAATTCTTTTTCCATGTTTTTCCGACGTTACACACCTCCGGTACATACTACCAT
>CAYGZT010000020.1:0-4384 GCA_964354445.1 uncultured Candidatus Saccharibacteria bacterium | reverse complement strand
CTTTGTGCGTTCAACATGCTTTAAAAATTTTATTCCCAAACCTTTTCCTTTTGATGCCCCTTCTATTAATCCTGGTATATCGGCCAAAATTAAATGGGAAAAAACTCCTAAATTCGGTTCAAGGGTGGTAAAAGGATAGTTCGCTACCTTGCTCCTCGCATTGGTGAGCGTATTCAGTAAGCTTGATTTCCCGACATTCGGGAGGCCTACGAAGCCAACGTCCGCGATGAGCTTGAGCTCGAACCTGAATTCAAAACTCTCTCCCAAAGAACCCGGCCTTGATTCCTTGGGAGAGGTATTGCGCGAAGAACGGAAATGAAAGTTGCCTCTGCCGCCCAAACCTCCTTTTGCTATCAGAACCCGCTCGCCGGTCTTTTCTATAGAAACTTCCTTGCCGTTTGTGAGGTTATGAATGCAGGTCCCGATCGGGAGTTTTAAAATCAGGTCTTTGCCGTCATGGCCATCGCGGAATTGCCCGCGTCCGTCAAGTCCGTTTTCGGCTTTGAATTCCTTCTTAAAACGAAATTGCCTCAACGCGCTTATGTCGGACACGCCTTCCGCATAAACACTGCCGCCGTTTCCGCCCGTGGCGCCAGTCGGTCCCAAACTCTTCATGTTCGTATTAAAAGCCACGGCGCCTTTCCCGCCGTTTCCCGCCGAAACTTTAATTTTTATGTCATCGATTAACATAAGTCTTCAAATGATACGCCAAACCGTGAATTAATAATCGAAAATACGAAACTCATTTGGAGGTTGGCATTTTCTGATAGCTGGGGGTCCGGGAATCCAACCGGTCTCGAGCGCTCACAGATTTATCGCACGAGATTCCTGTCGGTTCGAGTCCTAGACCCAAGCGCTCTTTACGACTCTCAAAAATCATTATATTAACGGGTCTCGTGCGCCGCTCGACTTGGCTGGGGGGATAGGAATCGAACCTATATACTGGGCTCCAAAGGCCCATGTCCTGCCGTTAGACGACCCCCCAATGATGCATACGAATTACCTTTCCAGCGTACGGCAAATCAGCACTCCGCGCAAGCATTCAAGCCCTCAAAAACAGCCAGGATATGTCGGCCGTTTCCTACCATTGCCTTTTAGGAACACGTGTGCTACAATGCATCCGCCTCGTTTGTGTCCTCATAAAGAAGCTAGAAGTTGTTTGTGGTTGGTGTTTTTCACTCAGCGCAATCCACTCCCCTTCTTGAGAGGGGGTCGACAGACAGGTACAAGTTGTACAAGTTAGTAGTTCGTTACAATGGCAAAGAAGTTATACGTCGGCAATCTTTCGTTCAACACGACTGACGATGACCTGCGCAGCACGTTCGCTGCAGTAGGTGCCGTCACGTCGGCAACGGTGATTACCGATCGCACGACCGGCCGAAGCCGCGGTTTCGGATTTGTGGAGATGGAAAATGACGCAGAAGCTCAGAAAGCCATCGACACACTCAATGGCCAGGAGACAGACGGACGGAAGTTGGTTGTCAACGAAGCCCGCCCGCGCGAAGAGCGCGCTCCTCGGTCATCCGACCGGATGCAGTTTTAGGACCGGCACTATAGCAATGCCCCTCGCCATCGGCGGGGGGCATTGTGTTATCCTTCGACTTCGCTCAGGATTGCGAGATGTCACCTGCCGTGACATCTCTTATATATATTACCTATCGGGAACGCGGAGTCCCGATACGCGCAATCTTCCTTTTGATACGGCTCACGACAACCACCACAAAAAGGACGACGCCCAGCGTTATCAGCAGCCATGCGCCCACGTCCTCATACCAAGCAAGCGTGCGCATCGGCTCAATAAATACCGCGCGTTTGTTTCCGGCAGCGTCAATCGCTCTCACTTCAACGCGGCTCTTGAGCTGCTGGTCGCGCAGCAATTGAGGACTTTGGGCACGATACCACTTCCCTACTCCAATCTTCAGTACGCCAAGTCCGTGCAGACGGCGCTCGCGGATTTCGTAGTGGTCAACGCCCGATTCCTTGTCCTGCGTGGCAAATACCACGAAGCATTTTCCCTCATATACTTCCTGCGCACAGACAACAGAGAACTCAAACGGCTGAGGCGGAATGGCATCCGCAAGCACAGGCACTGCCGCTCCCTGCGGCTGAAGCGTAACCGCAAGCGTCAGCAACGCACCCGAAACGTGCATAGCCGTTCCCTGACCGTCATTGAGAAACGCTTCAAGGTTTTCGAACGACAATACCGCCTCACCCACGCCGGCTCCCTTAAACACCACCGAGAAGAGCCTGCCTTCTTCTCCGGCAAAACCGTTTGGAATTACGCCGGCAAAGATAACGGCGTCGCCCGAGAGCCGCGGACCGTCAACCCAGAAATTAACGATTGAATCTCCGGTGCGGATGCTCTGGGCCGCCGCCAAGCCGGCGGGGAACTGCACCGTGCCTCCCAACGCGTTTATCCGGCGAAGATTTTTTGCCCACACTTCAACCTCAAGCGACTCGCCTACTCCCAGCTGCGCCTGCGATGTTTTAAAAAAGAACTCAACGGACTGCGTTTGAGCAGCAGCTTGCGACACCGACATCACACCGATGCAGGCAACTGCAAGAGCAACAATGAAGATAAATCGATTGCACATATGTTAAGCAAGCCGAGCTTTCACTACCCGGTCCAGTAGTACGCCATAATGCTGAAGTCTTGAAGGTTAATGAGACCGTCGCCGTTGAGCCGGTCTTTTTCAATCAGTGCAAACGCGGCGCTGAGCGCTCTCTTGTACCAGTACGCGGCGATGGAGAAGTCGACCAGATTAACTTTGCAGTCGGCGTTCAGATCCGCGCGCTTTGGGCATTTGGTCGGTGCCTGGGCATATACGTCGCGCGTACCGACTTTAAACGTAATCATCTTTGAAAAATCACTAATGTCACTTACAAAGGTACTGCGGCTGCGCGCGGAGTGGTCGCCGTAGTTAACTTCATAGGAATCAAACTTGTACAGCCATGCGCCGGCTGTGTCCGCGGAAGCCTTTTTGAGCAGTTCTTCATCGGATGAAACAATAACCGACACATTCGCGAGGGGTGCGCTGTAGCCGAAGATATCAATAACATTCCCGCGCTGGACTTCGGTTTTGTCGGTAGCAATCGTGGGAGCCAAAAAGATGCCGCTGATGACAGACGTTGCGCCGGAAACAACGGAGGTGATGAATGTTTGTGTCGGCGAACGATATCCTTTGATGTCCTCGGCCCATACACCAAACGAATAGATACCCGGCGAAATGCTTGAAAGAGTGATGTCAAACATAGCGTCGGGTCCTGCTTTGGTCAACGCCGCAATCTGACCATCCCTGAGCAGGGTAACGTACGATGCCGGATACGCTCTCCCGTGAAAGATGACAGCTGTACCCGAAGGAGGCGGGGTTCCTCCTCCGCCGCCTCCTCCGCCCCCGCCTGGAGGCAAGGGCGCCGATTGCGTAGTGGCATTCACTTCAGCGCTGTACGATGAGAAG
Organism: uncultured Candidatus Saccharibacteria bacterium; assembly: GCA_964354445.1. GTDB lineage: Bacteria > Patescibacteriota > Minisyncoccia > UBA6257 > JAGOQP01 > CAYGZT01. The sequence goes on along the minus strand of CAYGZT010000020.1, from coordinate 926 downwards.
CCGTCGATGTTGAAGGAGCGCAGGCGGTAGTAGTAGGCGGTGCCGGCGCTCAACGTGCTGTCCGAGTACGCGGCAACGTTGACAGTCGTCGTGGCGATTACCGCGTATGTTCCTCCCGCACCTGTCTTTCGTTCAATAGAAAAACCCGCTTCGTTTCCCGAACGGTCGGTCCACGAAAGGTTTATCTGCGTCTGGGAAACCGCCGAAGCGCCCAGGCTGTCGGGAGCAGCCGGGATGCCAAGAAAGTAGAAGAAACCGCTCTTTAAACCGAAGGCGGTTGTGGTGGTAAACCCGATGCCAGGTTGTCCCAAAGCGCCCCAGAGCTGGAAACCCGACGACGTACCAAACCCAGACCCGAACTCAACAATTGGGTCTTTGACTATAAAGTGCGACGACGAATAATCCGTCGCGCGCGATACGCGAACAGGAATTGCGGCGCCTGTTACCAGCGCCGCAATCAATAGTGCCGTCAAAACGTTCCGCATGCCTTCTGATGAACTGCCGGCGCACCGGTCCGGGACAGGCACGAGGGCGTTTACGGGTTGGTCGCCTTAAACTGCTCGATTGCCTGCACAACCCGAGAATCGCTCTTGAGATTCTCGATAAAGAGGATGTGGTCGCGGTTGATGCGCATCTCGTCCGTTGGTCCGTGCAATTCGCCGCCAAGTTTCACCACATTGATGTTCGCCGGCGGCGTGGTCCCTTCAAGAATTGGCTGGGGCGGCTGGGTAATCTGAAGATAGTAGACCTCCCGCAACGTCGGATACTGACTGCTTTGGCGCAAGAGCTTGCCGAAGTACACCTGACCGTTGCTCAAGAAAACCGCCTGGTAACTACTGCTGCCGATCTGAGGCATTATGCCCAGCGACACCACGCCCAGCGTATCGAACGCCAGAAGCACGACGATGACAACGACAACAAGAATG
>CAYGZT010000019.1:0-37449 GCA_964354445.1 uncultured Candidatus Saccharibacteria bacterium | reverse complement strand
GCTCCAGCTCCATACGGTTTATCAGAGACTGTGACGTGTCACTCTCGGCAATACCCAGAACTTCCTCGGGGACGCTGTCAAGACTCACCAGTCGCTTTCTGGTTCGGTAGTGGTCGATGACTCTATTTCTGGCGATGCGGTACAGCCAACTGGTGATCGGCAGCCCCTGCGGCCTGAAGCTCGGCAGGTTCTTCCACGCGCTCAGAAACACATGGTGGGTGAGGTCCTCAGCTTCCTCACGGTGGCTTACTTTCAGATAGATGAACCGATAGATTTTGGGACGGTATCTATTGTACAATATGCCAAAAGCTGAGGACTCACCCCCGATCGCCCTTCGTATCAGCTCAGTATCGTCTAGTCTTTCCGTTTCGTTTCCGTCTACCATAGATAACGAACGTGCGCTGCCTTTATTTCATCTGTTACACCACACAGGAATCGTAACAGGCGTAACAGCGCCGTTTGGTATGACAACGCCCCGTTGTGGGGCTATACCGCAAGTATGGCAGATATCTTTCCTGCTGTGAAGCGGGACCTATAACAAGATGGGGACGGCGCAGCGGTGCCTGCAGTCGTTGCTTTTTGGCTCGACCGTCCGTATCATAGGGGCGATGAGTCGTTTTTTATTCGTTGCGGCGGCAGCAACGCTGTTTTTTACAGGAGGAATAATTGCGGGACGCAGCAGAGTTGTTGTCGTGCATCCTGCTGCGCAACAGAGTTTTCATTCGGCACTTGAAGCATTGGCTCTGCCGCGAACACACAAGCCTATTCTTGAAAAGACCGGGATGTATTGTGATGACAATGCGTCGTTCTACGCTGAAGAGGATCGGCAGCTATGTCTCACCGCTCCGAAGCTTAGCGAGTTTCGTCTCTTTGAAATCAATCTGACGCGAAACCGCATTCTGTTTTATGAAAACGGTCTGTTGCAAAAAACTCTTCCCGTTGCGTATCAGGCGCCCTACGGCATCTGGTATCAGACACCGACCGGATACTTCCGCTTTGGGGTCAAGCGACCCCGGTTTATGTCCTCGATCGTTCCCGTTTATATGGAAAAGGCGGTGCAGCTCTACGAGGATTTCTTTATCCATAGCATTCCCTACTATGCCGACGGTACCCGTGTCACCAGCCAGTTCTCGGGAGGGTGCATCCGCCTGGAAGATTCCGTTGCGGAGGATTTCTACAATCTGGTGAGGCCGGACGATGCAGTGGTTTCCTACGCGACGCTTGAGAACATGCGTCCCAAAGCGGGATTCACAAGCCCCGTTGCCAAAGACGACTTCTGGATCCGCCAACGGTTCAATTCTCCGCTTAAAACGGATTGGTCATGGCATCAGGACAAGCGTGACAATTACATCCAGCACACGGGGCTTGACCTCGCTCCGCTTTCTGGTACTGCCGACCGCGGCGCGTACGCAGTGTTGGAAGGCGCGGTGGAGGCGATGGTTGTAAACGGCGTCGATGATAGAGGTATGGGGAACACCGTTATCCTGCGGCATGATGTTGACGGTGAGGTTGTATACTCGCTGTATGCGCACCTGGAGTCATTTGAGCGGTACCTGCGCGTCGGAGATCGCGTGAACGCGGGTGATCGTTTGGGCATTGTCGGAAATACCGGTTTCGGGTGTTCGTACTGGCGCATCGGTGATGACGGGTGTGACGGGAGTTCGGCGGCGGACGCACATCTGCATCTTGAGATTAAAAGCGAACCCACGCTGACTTCACCTCTTCCCGACACCTGCATGATTCCAACGGGCAAACAAACAGCATGTGTCGGCTACGCTTCTCATCGACCCCAGGACGTTGGTTATCAGGATCCGTTACTGTTCGTTTTTGAGCCGTACAAGCCGGCGATGTAACCTATGTCACGCAAGAATCTCGGGAGGGCGCTCCTGTTTGTGGCGGTGTTTGCGGTAGTGGGATTTTTGTTTACAGCCCACTATTTTGGAGCGCAGGATTCGTCACTCGATGTTATCGAGCGGCAGGGATTACCGCTTATTCGTGTTGCGGTCACCACACCGATGGTTGATGATATGGTGCGTGTGGTCGGCGGCTCTCGCGTGACCGTCACAAGCGTTTCGTTGGCCGACCTGGCTCGCTTCACTGACCGCACCGGCGACCTTCGTGACACACAGGTGTTGTTTGCAATCGGCTCCGGCGTTGATCCGTGGATTGAGCAGGTCCGAGAGCATGTTAAAGGTTTGCATATCGTGGTGCTTGAAAGTGTTCTTGATCAGCAGGACCTTGCCCCGTCGTATGACATTCGTGTCGCGGGAACGGAAAGTATCCAGCAGTCGCGCTATTGGTGGCTGTCGTTCCGGTACGCGCAGCGCATGATGCAGGAGATGGCTCGGCAGCTGGGGACACTTGATGTGGCTAACAAAGAGTATTTTCTTAACAATGCGTACGAGTACACCGTTTCTCTTATAGAGGAACAGCGGGCGTTCCTGGAAGCGTTGGAACCTCTTGCCGGATACAAAGCACTGGTGCTTGAGGGAGCTTTCGATGACTTTGTACGGGATTTTAAGATTAACGCGGTGGGAACATTTGCATTTCCGCGCCAAAGCCGAGAGCGCACAAAATTTCTTGAAAATCTTGTGCGAGCGGTGCGGAAAAACAACATCCGCATGCTCATTGTTGATTCACGCGCGTACGCGGATGAAATCGCGGCTGCAATGGGGGACATTAGAATCCGGACGGCGGTGCTCTTGCCGTTTGGGAGCATTGAGTATACTCGCTATATCGACATCATGCGCTACAATCTTTCCGAGACGCTCAGAGCACTGCGATAAATTGCTGTCTTGAAAGTGCGCGGTGCCAGTGGCACAATAGAACAACCTCCCCACGATTCGTCCGGGGGGTCCGCTGCAAATGAGCTCTCGAGAAGAAGATTCCGGGCGCGTCCGTACACCGTTGATTTCCACCCGTAGCTCAATTGGCAGAGCAGCTCCCTCTTAAGGAGATGGTTGAAGGTTCGATTCCTTCCGGGTGGACGGCAGTGGTGTGCGGGCGAAAGTCCCGGCGGGAAGCGCCACATTGAAAAACAGAAAGCAAAAGAGAAGAGCCGCGGTAGTAGTTCAGTGGTAGAACGTCTCCTTGCCAAGGAGAAGGTCGCCGGTTCGAATCCGGTCTACCGCTCATCGTATCGGGTGAAGTGACGCTTTCTCCCGCAGAGTCTTGTCGGAGGCTAGGGTGGCGCGCCTGCCAGGATTTGAACCCGGAACCTTGTGGTCCCCCGCCAGGATTCGAACCCAGAATTCATGGTCCGAAGCCATGTGTGATATCCCCGCCTGCCAAAGTTGCGTCCCGAGGAGGATTTGAACCCCCAACCTCTTGGTTCGAAGCCAAGCGCTCTGTCCATTGAGCTATCGGGACATTGTAGTAGCGGTAGGCGGGAAAATCGCACGCCCTGCCTACCGGCAGGCAGGTCTATCCAGTTGTCCAGCCTAAGGCGGATCCGCCTGTGGCGGAAGCTACAGGCGCTCCTTCGCTTAGGCCGCCTTTAGTTTATAATGAAAGCGGTGAAAATCAATAAGATATACATTCCGTCTGCTGTTGCAGATGTTGTCGAGACGCTTCAGAGCAGCGGCTTTTTGGCGTATTTGGTAGGCGGATGCGTGCGGGATGCGGTCATGAACGTTGAACCGAAGGACTGGGATATCGCCACCAGCGCGACGCCCGACAAGATACAAAGACTCTTCCCCGACAGCGTATATGAAAACGAGTTCGGAACAGTGGGAGTGAAAACCAAAAGTAACGATCCGGCATTGGCATTGGTTGAGGTGACGACATTTCGGGTTGAAAGCACATACACTGACAAGCGGCATCCGGACAGAATCAAGTTTGCCAAGACGATTGAAGAGGATCTTTCGCGGCGCGACTTCACGGTCAATGCGCTTGCTCTCAACGTTGCGGGAGGGAGAGCTGGGACACTACTCGATCCTTATGGGGGACAAGATGACTTGCGGCAGAAAGTCATCCGAGCGGTAAGGGACCCGGATGAGCGGTTTGGCGAAGACGCGTTACGCATGGTACGAGCGATACGGTTCGCCTGCCAGCTTGATTTTGAGATTGAGCGGGGGACCGAAGCTGCGGTTAAAAAGAACGCGGACCTGCTGAAAGTTATTTCGCGCGAACGGATTCGCGATGAGTTTGAAAAGATTATCATGACGCGGCGGGCGGCGTGGGGCGTTCAGCAACTCTACGCACTGGGGCTTCTGCGTCATATTCTCCCTGAACTTGAGGAGGGCGCGGGGGTTGAACAGAACCTTCATCACATCTACACCGTCTGGGAGCATAGCCTGCGGTCGCTGGAGTACACGGTCGAGAAAAACTTCCCTCTCGAGATTCGGCTTGCATCGCTTTTGCATGATGTGGGGAAGCCGCGCACCAAACAGGGAGAGGGAAAGTACGCCACGTTTCACGGTCATGAAATTGTCGGGAGTCGCCTGGTCAGGAAAGCGCTTGAGCGCCTCGCGTTTTCCCGTGCGCTGGTTGAGGAGGTGACGCACTTGGTGCGCCAGCACCAGTTTTACTACAACACCGGAGAGCTTTCCGACGCGGGAGTTCGGCGATTTGTGGCTCGCGTGGGCATCGAACGCATCGACGATCTTTTGAGAGTTCGCGAGGCGGATCGTATCGGTTCGGGGGTCCCCAAGGCGTTTCCGTACAAGCTGCGGCACCTGAAGTTTATGGTTGACAAAGTGCGGCGCGATCCCATCTCACCTAAGATGCTCGCGATTAACGGCAATGACGTCATGCGCATTACCGGCATTGAGCCGTCGCCGAAAGTGGGGATGATTCTCGCGGCGCTTCTTGAGGAGGTGTTAGACGACCCGGCACGCAACACAGGAAAATATCTTGAAAAGCGTGTTGCAGAACTTACTACACTACCTGAGCGTGCCCTGCAGGAAGTTGCCGAGTCGTCAAAAAAGAAGCAGGAGGTTTTGGAAGGAGAAGCGGTTGAACAGATCAAACGGAGACACAAGGTTTCCTAACGGATATCTGGTTGACTGACTGTGTGACGCGCATTTCGTTTAGAGCGTTTTAATGCATGCAAAATGTCCAGGAATTCACGATCGTGAATTCCTGGACATTTTGAGGTTAGTGCTTTTTTGGAGTTTTCTCCGCAACGTGTTTGTGTAATCTCTGTCCGAAACGTACACTCCACCATATTGACTGAATGCAGCAGGCGTGGTATTTTTGCGCCAGCGGATAAAGGAGGAGAGAATGCCTGAGCGGAAGTTTAAGAGAGACGACAAGGTGCGTTTCAACTCCGCGTGTGGGAGTTCAACGGTCCCGCGCGATCTTGAGATCGAGAACGAGACGCTTGTTGTGCGCGATGTTCACCACGGAGTACCGTGCCCAGTTCCTGCGGAGAATGCGGATAAGAACCTCGAAATTCACTTGGCGCAGTACGTGCTGGTCGGCCGAGTTGACGGGAGCATCATTCGCCTTCGTCGCGGCTGCCCTCTCTGGTTTGACGCGGAGATGTTTGTCCTCGTTGAAAACTGAAAGGAGGAGGAAAATGCCCAGACGGAAATTGAGGTTTGTCATCGGTGAGCGCGTTCGTTTCAACAGAAACAAGTTCCCGCTTTCTTCTCTTCCGTATCACCACAGGATCGGTGAGAACGAAGTGCTGATTGTCACCGGCTTCAGGATGGATTCGGAAGCGGTTCGGGTGACAGCGAGAAGTCCTCGGAGAGTCATTCGGCAGCGACAGCTTCTCTACCTTCGTCACAAATCGGGCGGCGAGGTCGAGGGCATTCCCGAAGGCAAGACCCCATACGGCTTCGACAGCGAGTTTTTCGTGAAGGCGTCGTAGGGTATGAGTTGGGTCTTCGACCGGCGGTGGTGGGAGGATGCACTCTCGACACTTCTGGCGCTGGCGGCGCTTGCTCTCACGCTTCTCTTCGTCCATGCGGCACTGGGATGCTCCGTGTGGTCTGTTCTCCGGCTCCAGTAGGTCTGGACGCTTCCGGCGGTGCCTTCGGGCACCGCTTCGTTTTTTCTATATACAATGCGGGCAAAATACCGGATACTATTCTTGTGATTGGTTTTTTTGATTCGGGTCTCGGGGGTCTTACGGTGCTTAAAGAAGTTGAAAAGCTTCTGCCGCGGTATTCAACCGTTTATCTTGGTGACAACGCGCGCACGCCCTACGGTTCGCACAGCCACGACACGATTTACCGCTTCACGCGCCAGGGGGTGAGAGAGTTATTTGCGCGCGGAGCGCAGCTGGTGATTTTGGCGTGCAACACCGCTTCATCCTCCGCGCTGCGCCGTATCCAGCAGGAGTGGCTTTTGCGGCAACACCCCGACAGAAGGGTATTGGGCGTCATCATCCCGACCGCCGAGGAAGTCGTGGTGCGCACGCGCTCGAAAGAGGTTGGCGTCGTCGGGACCGAAGCGACTGTACAATCATTCGCGTTCCCGCGTGAAATCACCAAACTTGATAAAAACATCGTGGTGCATCAGCAAGCATGTCCTTTGCTGGTTCCGATTATTGAAGCGGGTGAGATGGAGTGGGAAGGACTAGGGCTTGCGGTTGGAAAGTATGTCGGGGAGCTGTTTTTGAAAAGTAAGCGCATCGATACTTCGACGTCGCTCAGCATCAATCCCCAAAGGGGGATTGATACACTCGTGCTTGGGTGCACGCACTATGCGCTGATTGAGGATATGTTCCGCAGATATATTCCGTCGGGTGTTGCAATAGTGTCGCAGGGGGTTATTGTCGCGCAAAAGATTGCCGACTATCTTGTGCGGCATCCGGAGATTGAAACGACGCTTGATGCCAGTGGTTCGCATGAGTTTCTTACCACCGAGGACTCATGGCGCGTTCGTGAGCTTTTTCGTTTGTTTTACGGGGAAGGGATTGTTCCTCGGAAAATCGCCCTGCGCTGAACAAGCGGTTGCAAAATCTGCCTCATCCTCTATAGTTTCTCCTATCGGGCTGTAGTATACCGGTAGTACGTGCGCTTCGGGTGCGTAAAGACCGGGTTCGATTCCCGGCAGCCCGACCAAAAAGGAGAAGGACACCGAGGTGCACCTGTCCGCCGTAGCTTTAGCGAAGGAGGATAAAGACCGGGTTCCCTGCCTGCCGGCAGACAGGGATTCCCGGCAGCCCGACGAGCGCAGCGAGGAGGGCGCAGCAGGCAGACTGCTCTGCCTGCGTCGGGGATTGAAGACCGCAGCGATATTCCGGCAGCAGCCGGAATCGCGAGGGGCGGCCTGCAAGCCGACTGAGTGACGACGAGGGAGGACTCGTAGGCGATTCCCGGCGGCCCGACGAATTAATTCTCTTTTCATGCTGAAAGAAGGAAACAAAGCGCCGGTGGGCGTTGCAGTATACGATCAGAATGAACACGAGATTACGCTCGGGAGTTTTCTTGCGAACGCCTCGCGTGTGGTTGTGTATTTTTATCCCAAAGATGATACGCCCGGCTGCACCAAAGAAGCGTGCAGTTTTCGCGATTTTAACGACGAGATTAAAAAATTAGGTGTTGCGGTGGTTGGTGTAAGCGCCGACAGCGTCACATCGCACCGGAAGTTCATCGGGAAATATAACCTTTCGTTTCCTCTCCTGAGCGACCCTGAGCGAAAACTTATTGGTGCGTTCGGGGTATGGGGGAAGAAGAAATTTATGGGAAAGGAGTCGGAAGGAACCCTGCGTACGACGTTTCTTGTGGACAAAAACGGAACCGTCGCGCATGTATGGGAGAACGTCAAGCCCGAGACACACGCGTTTGAAGTGTATGAGTATCTGAAGGGGTTGTTTAAAAAGTAGCATGATAGCATTCGACGATTTCAAAAAAGTTGAATTGCGTGCGGCGAGGGTTATAAAAGCGGAGCGCGTGGAAGAGTCGGAGAAACTTCTGCGACTCGAAGTAGATTTAGGTGCTGCCGGAACGCGCCAGATCGTCGCGGGCGTTGCAAAAGAATACGCACCCGAACAGTTGATAGGCAGGACGATTATTGTGATTACAAATCTTCAGCCGCGCACTCTTATGAAGCTGGAGAGTAACGGGATGCTTCTGGCGGCGGATGCCGGTGACGGAAAGTCGGTCTTGCTGACTACAATGGAGGACGTTGAACCAGGAGCTGGGATAACATAGGATGGTGAAGCGCTGAGGCCTATGGTCTAGCTCCGATTCGGTCAAAATTTGTAATTTTGCCAGCGAATCGAGAGTCCGCGATTTTCCAGCCAAACGTGAGGTTTGGAGAAAATCGGGATGGTATAACGGCGCATTCGTCCCGATTTACATTTTGAAATGTCCTGTACGTACATTTTGAAATCAAAAAGCAACGGCACGTACTATATTGGCAGTTGCAAGGATATAGCCAAAAGGCTTGCCCTACACAACAAAGGATTGGTACACTCCACAAAAAGGTACGTCCCGTGGCAGCTTATATATAGCGAGTCTTTTAGCAGTTTATCGTCTGCACGAAAGAGAGAATTGCAGATTAAGTCGTGGAAGAGCCAACGCGCCGTGGAGCGGCTCATCGAGAACATTTCAAAATAAGATAAATCGTGGATCCTCGATAACTTTGGTGGGCCCATGGTCTAGTGGCAGAACACGGCATTCGCATTGCCGAGACGGGAGTTCGATTCTCCCTGGGTCCACAGGCCCACCAAAGTTATCGGGACATTGCGCAGGCAGGGATTCTCCCTGGGTCCACCAGGTAGTAGATTTTCCGAATGGTTTGTTACCGGTATTTTTTGTGTGATGCAACAAATTTGCAATACGCGCCTAGAATTCTATTATTGATGATAACCGGCGAACCATAAAAATACCGGTCGGAAAATTCACTACCTGGTCCACCAAATCCACGATAAACTATTCGTATCTACGTATGTGGTGCATAGAGTTGTCTCAGTAATATGAAGCGGTTTATATTTGCGGGTATTGTTGCGGTGATGCTGCTGGCCGGGGTCGGCAGCGTTTTTGCGCAGGCGCAAAGCGTTCCCAAAAGCGTCGACCTCTATTTCTTCTGGGGCGATGGGTGCCCGCACTGTGCGGAGGAAGAAAAACTTCTTGAACAGCTGAAAGACAAATATCCAACACTGACAGTTCACGATTACGAAGTATGGTACAGCGCCGAAAACGCCAAGCTGATGCAGGATATCGGCACGGCATTGGATATTTCCATATCGGGAGTTCCGTTTACGGCGGTCGGAGACATGTACGTCGCCGGTTATCTTAACGATGAAACTACCGGTGCGGCGATTGAGGCAAAGATCAAAGAGTGCATACAGCAAGAATGCGCGGACACCATAGAGCCGGTTATAAACGCCGTCCGCGAAAATAGCGGCAATGACAATAATGAGAGAAGAACGTCGTTTTCCGTTCCTGATGAATTCACCTTCCCGCTCATCGGCACCGTGCGAGTTAAAAACCTCTCGCTTCCGTTCCTGACGACGGTATTCGGACTCATCGACGGCTTCAATCCGTGTGCAATGTGGGTGCTGGTGTTTCTCATCGGGTTGTTGCTTGAGATGAACGATCGGCGGCGCATGTGGGTATTGGGAAGTTCATTCATCCTCATCTCGGGGGTCGTGTACTTTGTCTTTATGGCCGCGTGGCTGAACGCTCTGCTCTTTGTTGGGTATGTGGCGTGGGTGCGGGCGGCAATCGCGCTGGTGGCGCTTGCAGGAGGTGCGTGGAGTTTGAAGGAATATTTTTCGAAGAAGGAAATCGTCTGCGTCGTTGAAGCATCCGATCGCAAGAAGGGCATTATCGAGCGGCTCAAAGCGGTGACGCGCACGAAGAATTTCTGGCTGGCGCTGGCGGGCATCGTAGCGCTGGCGGCGTCGGTGAATCTGGTTGAGCTGTTTTGTTCAGCCGGACTTCCCGCGGCATATACGCAAATCCTGACGCTGAGCGAGCTGCCCTCACTTTCTTACTACCTGTATCTTTTGCTCTACATCTTCTTCTATATGCTCGATGACATGGTTATTTTTGTAATTGCGATGGTAACATTCCGGCTGACGGGACTTTCGGGTAAATACGTGCGTCTCTCGCGGCTCATCGGCGGCGTTCTGATGGTTGCTATTGGGTTACTCTTGCTGTTGAAGCCTCAGTGGCTGATGTTCGGGTGAACGTCTACGAAATACGAAAAGGTACGAATATACGAAAAAGAAAGCATACAAAAAGAGGAAATAAACATGGGAAAGAGACAGACATGGACATGGCACGTCGTTGCTTTTGCAGTTGTCGTGGTAGCGGCTGGTGCGGGATGGTATGTGGGACAGCGGTGGGGGACGGCGACTGATATTGAAGTTCCTTCTGTCACCCAAACGCCGCAAACGCCGACGTCAACGACATTTTCGGTGTATTTTGACAACGAAAACATAAATCCAAACGCGCAGGACTGCGCTGCGGTGTATCCTCTCAAGCGCATCGTGCCCTACACACAGACAGTGGCAGCGGCCGCGCTCAAAGAGCTGTTCAGGGGCCCCACCTCTGACGAGATGGTGCAGGGGTACGTGTCACTGTTCTCGGAAAGGACCAAGGATATTCTCATCGGCGTGAAGGTAGAGAACGGCACGGCGTACGTGAACCTGAAAGACATCCGTTTGCTGGTCTCGGCGGCAAGCGCTTCCTGCGGCGGCGCGCAGTTTTTTGCGGAAGTCGAGACAACGCTCAAGCAATTTCCCACAGTCACACGCGTGATATTTGCGTTGGAAGGAAGTCCGGAAGCGTTCTACGAGTGGACGCAGATCGGATGCTCGCCGCAGGATAATCGGTGTGATCCGAGTCCTTTTCAATAAGAAAATAACGGATACTCCGCCGACATCTGAGCGTTTGTCGTGTCCGCAAACGCGAGGTTTGTGTTGACAGAAGTTATTTGGTGTGATAATATAGCGAACAGATTCTTCGCATTGATACTAAGGAGCCAGGAAAGGAGGAGAGAGATGCAGGCAGAAACGCTGGAGAGGAACTCTGCGCCACCGTCTCCACAAGGACAGGGAGAAATCGCGGCCTTGCTCGGGAGAGCAGGATTCATCCGTATCACGGGGCTGCAGTTTCACCATTCGTGCTCTCACCTTCCCCTGATCATCTGTCCGAACGAAGAGTTCGGCGAACGGGGGACGTGGGGAATCCACAACGGCGTGGTGGGCATCTGCACTGCCGATGGCGACATCTGGATAAGGGTCATCGCTCCATGCCGCATGGGCATGCCCGCAGAGAAACCTCAGGGCCACTTTTGCTGGGATGACGTTTTCACCTGGGGTTTTCTGGAGAAAGTCGGAGTGGACTCGTGTGGCGAGTTCAACGACGCGATGTCGTTCATCGCGGAAGTGGTCGAGTGCATTGACCCGGATGATCTGAAGATGCGATGCAGGGATCCTTTCCTCCCCGCGGGGAGTTCCGGGGGCGCGTGCGACGCTTTGGTCTGGTTCCGGTGCAACAGGCGTGCTCTTGAGACACAGGAGGACGATGAGGACGATTAGGGGGCGCAGTGCGTCCCCTTCTTTTTATTGTTATTGCTTGAGCTGATAACCCGCCATTGCGTCGGACACTATCAGGCCGTCCTTGAGCTCGATAATGCGTTGACACAATTGTGCGTACTCGGGTTCGTGAGTCACAATCACTATAGTTTCTCCTTCTTGGTGAAGCGCCAAAAGAAGTTCCATCACCTCTTTTGAATTTTTTGAGTCCAAGCTTGCAGTCGGTTCGTCGGCAAAAATGATAGCCGGCCCGTGCGCTACCGCACGGGCGATGCCAACCCGTTGCTGCTCACCGCCGGAAAGCTGGCTGGGATAGTTCGAGAATCGGTGCGAAAGCCCTACCCGTTCAAGCGCCTGACACGCCGACGCGAGAGCATCTCGTCTTTCGATTCCCTGCATCAGAAGCGGTATTGCGACGTTTTCTTGGGCGGTGAGGTCCGGCATTAGGGAGTAGTCCTGGAAAATGTATCCCAGTTTGTGCAAGCGAAACACTGTTCTCTCTTCCCGGGAGAGGTGTTGCGTGTCGGTGCCGTCGATGACAATCGAGCCGCCAGTCGGATGGTCCAGAAGGCCCAGTTGGTAGAGGAGAGTGGATTTTCCGGCTCCCGAGGGACCGACAATCGCCGCCATCTGTCCTTTGGGGACGGCAAACGAAATGCCGCGCAGCACTTTCGTTTCGACGTTGGCGTTCCGGTAGGTTTTGGTGAGGTTGGTGACGGTGATCATATATTAGCGCCCGAGTATTGAATCGAGGGTATTTTTTTTGACGATGAGACGCGCGGGCACGAATCCGGCTACAACGGTGGTGAATATCAGAATGACAACTCTGATGAGCGTGGTTGAAACGGGAGCCACCAGGATGCCGTCACCGAAGGGAAAGTTGATGGGATTGGCGGAAAAGTACGGGAGCAGAACGCCGTACGTGATGACAAGACCGATCGCCGAGCCGATCAGAGCATAAAAGAAAGATTGGAAAGCATATGAAAGTTCGATTGCCAGACTGCTGATGCCGATGCCTTTGAGAATCCCGATGTAACGCCGCCGCGTAATGGCATTGATAAAAATGACGATGAACATCGTAATAGCCATTACCACAAGACCAATGGAGCTGATAACATTCCCCAGCATCCCGAACGTCGTTTTCAAATCCTTGATGAATTTGGGTTCCGCATCCTCTCGCGTCTGCACGCGCGCAAAAGCTCCTGCGCCGCCGCTCAGCAACGCCTCTTTGACGGCAATAGGGTCGGCTCCAGGGACGAGGCGGATGGAGATTTCATCGACGTTGTAGTCGGACTGGCCAATGAGCTTTCTAAACTGTGTGTCGACAAAGAAGACACGCCGGTCGATTTCATCCACCTTGCTTTTGAGAATTCCCTTCACCACGACTTCTCGTGATACGTCGTTGACGGTAACCAGCACTCTATCTCCAATCCCCACGTCGCCAAGCACCGGGAAATTTACCGATTCAAACGAAGAATATTTTCTCAGCAGCATGCTTCCCAGCAGAACTTTGTCGTAATCGTCGGGAGCAAGATAGTCACCCTCCACGATAAGCCGTGAGAGGTGTGTCACGGTATCTTCGGCAGACGGGTCGATGCCGACAATCGACGCTCCTACGCGTTCGCGGAGCTCCGAGCTTTTAAGAAGTTTTTTGTAATCCGATTCAACAAAACCGCCCTCGCTGTAACGTGCCGTGACCGCTGCAACCTCTGGCATCTTTTGCGCCGTGTTAATAATGTATTGACTCTGTCCGATGTAGTCCTTTTGTTTGAGTGTTGAGATAAAAACGTCCCCCAAAAAGTAACTACCCACCGCGTTCACCGCTCCCTGAATTGAACCCACCAGGATGCCGCTTGTTACCACGAGGTTAAGAAACGTGAGCACCATGATAAGGACGATGAGCGTCGTGGTCCATTTACTTGTGCGCCTGATTTGCCGGACTGCAAGAAAAAATCCCACTACGACGCAAGTTTTTGCACACAGGTTTTTGATTTTTAGCATTAGTTTTTTCATTGTCTAACTGCCTGAAAGCGAGGCGCACGGTACGTCCGTAACGAGAAAATTCGTGCAGCGATACGAAACTCCCTGAGCGGGTAAGGGGAGTCGAACCCCTGTCAACAGGTTGGAAACCTGTAGTAATAGCCGCTATACGATACCCGCACGGCACCGTTATTGCCTCAAAACCAGCAGTACTGTACTATTCTTTCTTGATTTTTGCAACGTGTTTGATACGCTGAAAAAGAAGCAAACACCATGAGCGGTATTATCGCGCCAAAAAAACTGCGGATGATCGGAGGGGCAGTAGTGCTTATCTTTATGCTTGCCTTTATCGCCTACATTGCATCGCCGCTTGCGCGCAATCACATTCCCGACGAGTTCGACCAGTCCCGCCAGCTTTCCGCTTCAATCGCCAACGGCATTGTCGGAATGGTGCAGGAGTCAACGGGAAACCTGAAAGCGGTCCGCGACGCCGAGCACGAGGGTGAAGGCCTCAAAGCGCTCGATGCGGTGCTTGCGGCAACACAGCAGACCCGCCAGATCAGCGACAAGGCAAGCGACCTTGCTCGGGAACTTGAAAAAATGGCCAATCAGATAGTTTCCATCTCCCCGGATAAGGCGGCGCAGACCGCGCTGGTTGCCATCAGTTCGGAGACGGCGCTCCTGAATCAGGTGTTGGTGTACAACGGCAACCTCAATAAACTTCTGTTCATGTTGCGTGAACGGTTTATCCAGGGGACCGTGACGCTCGATGAAGTCAACAAGGTGATCGAAGAGCTCAATGCAACCGCCGACTCCATCAACAATCTCAACGTGCAGTACCGGCAGTTGATGGAATCGTTCGACCAATACTATAAATAGGAAGTGAGAGGCGGGAGAGAGGAATAGTTCAAAGGGCCTGTAGCTTAGTGGCAGAGCATCCGGTTTGCATCCGGAAGATAGGGGTTCGATTCCCCTCAGGTCCACTAATTGATGTTAAATCGAACGCAAGATACTTCTTAAGGTGTTGGTAACAAATGTAGTCGGGTGGTTCATTGAGAACTGCGCGAACAATCTACCTCGTTCCTTTTTCTTACTGTTGGTCAATCGTGTCAGTATTTGTTTATATCAAAGATATGCAAAGGTTCTTCACTATTATAAGAACATTACTGGTTATTCGATGGAAATATCGAGAAGATTTTGCCATGCTGCGGCAGTCTGTTCACCTTGGCAAAAAGATACTCTTAACAAATAAAGTTGCTTGGGTTGAGAATAACGATTTTAGCAAAATTATCATCGTAGTTCTTGCTAAAAACCTGCAAACAACAAGGGCCATTTTTCTTTTATGCCGTGCAGGACTTGGCCAAGATGCTCTGACATCTCTGCGTGTCATGTTTGAAAGCCTTGTCGATTTCAAATACATGTATACTGATAAAAAACGAGTGCAGGATTACATAGACTTTGACTATCATATGCGCCTTAAATCTGGGCGGATAGTTGAGAGAATATCTGACTCGCGGGTGGACAGGGAGAAGCTAAAAACGAAACAGCGAGAACTCGAAGCTCATTGGCAAACAATAAAACATCGGTTTGTAAGAAAGAGAGCCGATGGCGAGGAAGTGATGTGTAATCGTTGGAGTTGTAAGGATTTAAGAACGATGGCGGTAGAGGTTGGACTTCAGGGATCTTATGATCTTCTCTATGTTTATGCTTCTGACTATGTTCATTCCGCATCTGGTGTAGCGAATGACTATGTTTTGGGACGAGACAAGAACGGTGTTGTAGTAGAAATAGGAACAAGCGAGACCATGATAGGAGAAGTCCTACCAACAGCTGCCGCGATTTTTCTTGATATATTAAATATTGTGAATGAGGAATACAGACTGGGATTCGAGAAAGATTTAAGAAAATTGTCAGAGCGATGGGAAAAAAGAAAAACACAATATCAAAAAACATAAAGAGGATATGCGTATATTGCCGCAACACAAATCCAGCTGATTTTTAGGAGTTAGGAACGTGCAACGCCACGGAGTTTTAGTATGTTTGACTCAAAAACACCAACGTTACACTGTGTTTGTGACAGATGCAGCAATCACTTCAAATTTTCTCTAAACTCTTAGCATATTGGAGTGGTGACCTGTTAAGCCTCTCGCACTTAGCATGGTAGCGTTCGTTGAAGTTTAGTGACGTGGTAAACGGCCGAGATATCTCGGCCGTTTTTTGGCGCATAGTGACGCCACAAAACATGGTTGGTGTGATATACTGTGTCTGTAAAGTTTCTGATGTAACACATCGCAGGGGGATATAGGTATAAACAGCGTATGCATAACACGTCGCGTTCTGGGTTCACTCTCCTTGAGATGCTGCTGGTCGTTGCCGTGATTGCGATTCTTTCGGGTATTGTCATTGTTGCCGTCAACCCCGCCAAGCAGTTTGGTGACACGCGCAACGCGCAACGGCGCGTCGACGTTAACACGATTCTCAATGCCGTGTATCAGTATGCGGTTGACCACAACGGAGTATTGCCGGCGAGCATTACCACCTCGACAACCGAGATTTGCAAAACCGATGCCGCATCCTGCACGGGACTGGTGGACTTTTCGGATCTGACAGCGGACGAGAAATATCTGGTTGCCATTCCCACCGATCCGGGCGGCACTTCTTCAAATGGCGCCGGCTATAGGATTGTAAAGTCGGCAAACGGACGCGTGACTGTCACGGCACCGGGCGCGGAACAGGGACTGACAGTGAGCGTGACACGGTAATGGGCGCTCAAGAACGTTTCGGTTGATACAGCGTCATGAGCCAAGTACAGGGACATCACAATCTCATCAAGGACCTGACGGCGCGGTTTATGATTGCGTTGGGCCTCATTTCGCTTCTTGCGCTTGCAGGACAATTGCTGATTCAGCGGGAACTTGAGCGGCAGTCGAGTGACGTATTGCTGGTCAACCTCACGGCGCGTCAGCGGCTTTTGAGTCAGAAGATCAGCGAGACGGCGCTTGTGATTCAGACGACGCAGAATACCGCTGAACTTTCCAGCCGCGCGGATGAGCTGGAGCGACTTCTCAAATCGTGGGAGGGGGCGCATATCAGTGTGCGGGGTCAGGAATCCGCTCTTTCCGGAACGGATGTTTCGGTAGCGGCTTTGTTGTTCGATACGCTTGACCGCTCGTACCGCGTGATGCGGGATGAAGTTCTGGCACTTCTGTCGGAAACCAGTCAGGCAGTCACGACCGGAGCAAAATCGGAACGCGTTACGCTGCTGGTGGATGAGATTCTTAAGGAAGAAGTGAGGTTTTTGGAAGCGCTGGAAACCATTGTATTCACGTTCGGCAGCGGCGAGTCGGCGCGCATCGGTGTGATGCAGAAAGTAGGTCTTGCATTACCCATTGCCATCGTCATCGTGGTGCTGATTCAGGTGGTGTTTATCTTCCGTCCCTCGGTGAATCGCGTTAAGGATGCGATGACGGAGCTTGAAAAATTCCGGCTTGCAGTTGAGAACGCGTCCGACCACATTACGATTGCCGATGCGAGCGGCAAGATTATGCTGGTCAATCGCGCTGCCGAGCTGACCACCGGCTATTCGGCAAAAGAACTGATGGGCAGCGCCATTAGCGGGGAGGGTATGTGGCGCGGAGACGTTGAGCCGGAGTTCTACATGGACATGTGGGAAACCATAAGGGTCAAGAAGGAGATTTTCAAAAGCGTGGCGACCAATAAAAAAAAGAACGGGGAGCAATATTATTCGGCGATCAGTTTGGTCCCGATTCTGGATGACCATGGCGAGGCGCAGTTCTTCGTATCGCTTGAGCGGGACATTACCACCGAGGTAAACGTCGACCGCGCCAAAACCGAATTTGTATCCCTTGCATCGCACCAGCTCAGAACTCCTCTCTCGGCCATCAACTGGTATGCGGAGATGCTCCTGGGAGGCGATGCGGGACCGCTGGGCGAGGAACAGCGCAAATACCTTGAGGAAATATACAAAGGGAATCAGCGGATGGTTGAACTGGTCAACGCGCTTCTGAACGTTTCGCGCATTGAGTTGGGGACATTCGTCATCGAACCGGAACCGACCAACATCGTTGAGATCGCCGACAGCGTGATTGCGGAGCTTAAACCTTCTATCACCAAACAAGATATTGTGTTCGAGCGCTCGGTGTCGCCGGACGTTCCAATTATCCCGGCCGATCCCAAACTGGTGCGCATGGTCTTCCAGAATCTTTTGTCAAATGCGGTTAAATATACCCCTAAAGGAGGAACGGTGTCGCTGTCAATCTCTTTGGTGCGTGAGCAGGCGTCGCGCAAAGATACCGACACCGCACTGCAAGGGAATATTTTGATACGAGTATCCGACACCGGCATCGGCATTCCGCTGGAAGCCCAGAACAGAATCTTTTCCAAACTGTTTCGTGCCGACAACGCCCGTGAGCTTGACAGCGGCGGCACGGGATTGGGGCTGTACATCGTGAAGGCGGTTCTTGACCACTCGGGCGGGCGCGTCTGGTTTGAATCATCGCCGGGAAAAGGGACGACGTTTTATGCCACACTGCCGCTCTCGGGAATGAGAGTAAAGACGGGACAGAAGGAGCTGGGATAAGCACCGTACCCTGCCGCAGCTCGTGGTATACTGTACCTATGACGTCTCAGAAACCTGAAAAAACCATTCTGGTTGTGGAGGACGAAACGCCCTTAAGCGACGCCATTAAGAGCAAGTTTGAGAGAATGGGGGTTGTGGTGATACTGACGCGGACAGTCGCGCAGGCGAAAGAATCTCTTCTCGCTTCGCCGCCTGATGCGGTGTGGCTTGACCACTACCTGATCGGAAAAGAAGACGGACTTGACCTGATTGCGTTCATGCGGGGCGAGAAAACCCTCAAGTCAATTCCGGTGTTTGTCATTACCAACACCGGCGGGTACGAGAAGCAGACCGCGTACCTTCGGCTGGGCGTGATGAAGTACTATATTAAGTCGGACGTGCGTCTTGCCGACGTGGTGGGCGAGATCGTCGCGTACCTGTCTGGCGACCAGCGTCAGTAACCAAACCGAGCATGGATATGAAAAGAGTCCTTATTATAGAAGACGAGGTGCAGCAAATGGAGGCGCTACGCATCAAGTTTATGCGCGAAGGGTTTGGGGTCATTGAAGCCATCAACGGCGTTGACGGACTTGCGACGGCACTGCGTGAACACCCTGACATTATTCTGCTGGACATCATTCTGCCAAAGATGGACGGGATGACAATGCTCAAAAAATTGCGTGAAGACGAGTGGGGAAAAACGTCGAAAGTCGTGATTCTGACGAATTTGAGCGATGACGAAAGGGTGCTTGAGGCGGCGCGACAAGGAACGCACGAGTACCTGGTCAAGGCGGATTGGAGAATTGACGATGTGGTCAGGAAGGTTCGCGAACGGCTTGGGATGAATCAATAAACTGCAGTTGCCGGTCTTTTGCCTCGGCACTGGCCGCCAGCTGTTCTCTTTGTGCGTATTTCTTCAAAGTTTCAGCAGTTTGCCGGCAAGAAAGTTCTGATTATCGTTGCCGGGTCGCAGGAGGCGGATTTTTACATTGCCGGCGATGGGGAGATTGAAAACGTGCGTTCGTTTGTGGTGCGAAAACCGCGCTACTCCGATCGTGAGGGATTCTCGGTCAGAAGCGCGGGAAGAAAAATAATTGGTTCGGGTTCCGCCAACAAAGCTCAGAACAAAAAGCTTGCGCAGGACGTTGCGCGGGAGTTTGAACAGTCGCTGAAGGCGCTTGCGCGCCGCTCGTTTGACCTGGTGTATCTGTGTGCTCCCGCCGATGTCATTTTCGTTGCTCGCGAGCATATGCCGCGCTCCTTAAGCGACAAGCTGAAAAAGACAGTGCGGGGGAATTTTTTCAAACAGCATCCGTTTGAGATACTTGAAAAACTAGCGGCACGATAAAACGGGAAAAATTCAAGGGAGTCATTTCTCCTATGGTACGTTACAGCGCGCCCCCTTGCTATTTTTTGTAAAGTGTGATATAGTTAATTTGATACGCGATTAAAGAACTGCCTGAGCCAACAAATACCTTGAAAGGAGGGACAGATGCACATTCATCGGTTCAGGAAGGTGTTTGCCCAGTTGGAAGCAGGAGGATGCGGGATGTTCTGGCGGTGTGAGTGCGGCGAGTACCACCAGGACTGCGTGGGAGGTACGTTGGTGCCCGAGAAAGGAGCTGCCACCGTCGCCCTCGAGGAGATCCCGGAGCCGCTTCTGTCCAGAGCACGCGTGATCGTCATGGGCAGACCGGCAGCGATGGCCTACAACAAACCCACGCTGCTGATGTAACGCTGTACCACAGGGGGCCCTTGAGCTCCCTGTTGCTTTATGATGCCGATGCTATACTGCCAAGAGATGAGTGGAAGCATGCGTGAGTCCCCGAAGGACAGCAGAGCTGCCTACGGGGCATGGATTAAGCGGATAGTCTTGTTCCTGGTTTGTTCCCGTCTCTGACGGGATTACAAACCGCAATCCCGCTTAAAACGGAGAGGTGTGTGAGTGGTTGAAACAAACGGTCTTGAAAACCGTTATGCCCGAAAGGGCATCGTGGGTTCGAATCCCACCCTCTCCGCTAAGTTTAACTTGGATTTTGATGCACTAAACACGGCGTAGCCGCTGTACCGTCTTCTGGCCTCGAGTGTTTTGTGCTATACTTGTATCGTATGGAACCCAGAAAAAAAATCCTCATTGTCGAAGACGAACTTTCCCTTTTGGAGGCGCTGGGGGACAAGTTCAGGCACGAAGGATTTGAATCGCTGGTGGCTAAGAATGGGAAAGAGGGTCTTGCGGCGGCGATTGAAAAGCAGCCGGACCTTATCTTGCTTGACATCGTGATGCCTGTGATGGACGGGATGACGATGATGAGGAAGCTTCGGGAGCACAGCGAGTACGGGAAGCACGTGCCGATTATTCTGCTGACGAACCTGAGCGCCGATGACGATACGAGAATGAAAAGCGTCGCCGAATACGAACCGTCATTCTATTTGGTAAAAGCCGACTGGACGATTGATAAGGTAGTTGAGAAAGTTCGGGAAGTATTGAAGTTATAAGCGCAAGGGAGCGCCTGTGTCGCTTCGGCAACGATTGGTGCGTTTTTTTGGAAGGAGCTTTTACGCTTTTGCAACGACGGCAGCGATGATACGACCAGCGCTGCTGTTTTTGAGCGTTGCGACGGCTTCCGAGAGCGTTGCGCCCGAAGTGGTAATGTCGTCGACAAGGAGGATGTTCTTTCCTTTCACGTTGTCTCTGCAGCGGAAGGCGCCGGCAACGTTATGGTGTCGTGCGGCTGCGTCGGGGCACTGCGTTTGCGATGCGGTGTTTTTGACGCGAACCAGCGGCTCGACAAGAGGGAGTGAGAAATAGTCCGCTACGATGCGTGCAAGTTCGCGCGACTGGTTGAATCCGCGGAGCCGTTCTTTTGCTGGATGCAGGGGCATGGGAACGACCGCGTAGGAAGAAAATTGCTCTTCCAATTGTTTGAGGTGGACGACTATGAGTGCTGACAAGAGGAGCCGCAACTGTCCAAGCCTCTGATATTTGAAATGGTGGATGAGTGAGGGAATCGGTTCGGAAAAGTGCGTTGCGGGAGCAAGAAGATAGGGGACGGCAGGATGGCAGCGGTCGTTCCACGCGATGCGTCGTGCGCCGCAGCGGGGACACACAAATGCCGTGTTGAGCGTGATAGAATCGAAACACTCGGCGCACAGGAACCGTGACTGGTACACCAGCGATTGTCTGCAATTAACACATCGGGGCGGAAATAACACGTCGAGCATCCGTTCTTTTGCATGTTTAAACAGGCGCATAGGGATTATTCTTTCGGCACTTCGGGCGTGATATACTGATATCGTAGCATAACCACCTGATTTTTTAGACGGACATGTTCGGACTCAAAGACATTATCTCGCGCGTCGCCGGCGTGCGGTCGCATCTTGGCGTCGACATCGGCACCACGTCCATCAAGGTAGTCGAGCTCAAACGCGTTGGCCAATTTGCGCAGTTGGTCAACTACGCGCTTCTGGAAAGCTACGGTCACTTTGAACGGCCTAACAACGTCATTCAGGCAAACGCGCTTAAAATTTCGGTGAAAGAAACTGCGGCACTGCTCAAGCTTCTGTTAAAGCGCGTTCAATTTATAACTGATGCCGCGGCCGCATCAGTCCCGTCGTTTGCCTCGTTCGTTACCATGATTGAAATGCCCCAAATGGATAAAGCCGAGACGGAGCGGGCGATGTCGTTTCAAGTCAAGCAAAACATCCCGCTGCCGCTCTCGGAGGTTGCGGTGGACTGGATGAAAGTCGGCGAGCGGCAGGATGAGGACGGATTCACCAAGCAGCAGATTCTGGTCATCGCGATCCCCAACGAAACCATTGCTCGCTACCGGGAGATTTTTCGAGGTGCGGGACTCGCACTGCGTGCGCTTGAGGTTGAAAATCTTGCGTTTGTACGCGCGACGGTGGGCAACGACGCTACCCCCACGCTGATTGTAGACATCGGCGCCCGCTCCACCAATGTGAGCGTTATCGATCAGGGATTTTTGAAGCACAACACTCAGATTGATTACGCGGGCGACACACTCACGCAAGCAATCGTGAAAGGTCTTGGCATCAGTTATCGCCGCGCGGAAGATCTAAAAAAGCAGCGCGGTATCATCGGCGGCAACGGAGAATACGAGTTATCCACATTACAGATGCCGTTTGCGGATGTTATACTTCAAGAAGTAAGAAAAGTGAAGGACGCCTTTGAAAGTAATTTCGGCGTTCGTGTTCAGCGCGTTCTTCTCATCGGCGGCGGTGCTAATCTGATCGGACTTGATGCATTGGCCGAGGAGCGCTTGGGGGTGCCGACGGTACTGGGCAACGGGTTGCTGTATGTTCAAACGTCGCCGGAACTTTCAGTAGTTGCAAAAGAACTGGGCACGCGCTTCGCCACCGCCATCGGGCTCGCCGTCAAGAGCGTTATCTAACACGTGGTATGTCGTTGTTGAGTAAATTTCAAAAGAGCTCTTCAATCCAAAGCGGCCCTCCGGCCGGCCTTCCTTGGAGGATTTTTTTGCTGTCGCTGGTGGTGTTGGGACTCACCGTGCTGGTGTATGCGGGGATGTCGTTCGGGTACGTTCCGTATCTGAAATCCGAGGTGCAGCAAGTAGATGCCAAGTTCAAGCAGCTGTCGCAATCCATCGATGACGCCAAACAACAGGAACTCTTGAAGCTTTACTCACAACTGTACAACATCAAAACTCTGTCGACTGCTCATGTGTATCCGTCGCGATTTTTTGACTTTCTGGAACGGGCGACATACCCCGCCGTGCGCATCACCTCGCTTGTACTCAACATCAAAAGCCGTGAGGCGCGTCTTGAGGGCATCGCGCTGGCGTCGGATATTTTAACCACACAGCTGGCGGCTATCCAGGAGAGCCCCGAGGTTGAGAGTATCGAGCTTGACGCAATGCGCCAGCGGGACGCCAAAGAAGGCGGCGGCGTCACGTTTTCGGTGAAGGTGCTCTTTGTGAAAGATTTCTTTTCTCATCCCTGATGTTGTATGAAGACATCCACTAAACGTATCATCTTCATGTTGCTTGCCATCACGTTTCTGATGGCGTCTGTTGCCGTCTTCTCGTTGTTCATCAAGCCGACCTATGCGCGCATTAACGATCTCAGGAGCGACTTGGCGTCCCAGACACAGACGCTTGAGAAGTATCAAAAAGCGCTGGGCAGCGTTCAGGAATTATTCGGGCAACTGGAAAACGCCAGCCAAGTTAAGCGGCAGGTGTCACTGGTGTTTCCCGTTTCGAAAGATTCCGCGTATTTTGTGAGCCAGATGGTTGGACTTGCGAGCATCAACGCGCTCACCGTCGAGAGTTTTTCGACGAAGATTCCTCCCATACAGCCGCAGGCCTCGAGCATCATCAAAAATATCGGGCGCTTGGCGGGCAACCTGAAAGGAGTGGGAAGCTACGCGGGCATCAAAACGTTCTTGCGGCAGCTTGAGCGCAACATTCTCTTGATTGATGTTGACGAGCTCAGGATTGAGGGGTCGGAAGATCCTACCAAAGCATTTCTTTCTTATCAGCTGTCGGCGGTCAGTTACTATCAAATTGAGTAAGCGGCACGCGTATGGCAATCGTCATTGAAGAAGAAAAAGGAAGAGGCGGGTGGTTTGGCTTCGGGGTTTTAATCCTGGTGTTGGTGATTTTGGGAGTCGCGGTGTACTACCTGTTCTTCGTCAAGCCTGAGTTTTTGCTGACCAAAGTCGCGCCGCTCCGCAGTCTGCAGCCGATTGATGAGCTGACCAAGATTAATTTCAACCCCGCCGACGTGCTCTCAAGTCCGTTCTTCAAATCTCTATCTCCCGTTATT
The DNA here is from genome assembly GCA_964354445.1 of uncultured Candidatus Saccharibacteria bacterium. GTDB lineage: Bacteria > Patescibacteriota > Minisyncoccia > UBA6257 > JAGOQP01 > CAYGZT01. Next base: position 13,639 of record CAYGZT010000019.1, on the reverse strand, counting down.
TCTCCCCCCAGTGTTGGACAACCTCCCGGCAACTCGTCGCCGTTTGGAGTCTTTTGAACATACACGGCTCATGGAAAATAAGACTCTTATTGATGCGCTGGTGCAACAAGGCGCTCTTGAAAAAAGCGCCGCACAAAAGCTTCTGCAAGAAGCGTCATTTGCCAAACGCCCTGTTGATGAGTTGATCTACGAGCGGCGCCTGGTACCCGAACAGAAAATTCTTGAAGTTAAAAGCACCCTGCTGCAGGTGCCTTTCCAGCAGGTTGAGGTCAAAGACATTTCCGACGAAACGCTCAAACTGGTTCCCGAGACCACCGTACGCAATTTCCGCGTGGTGCCGTTGCGGCTGGACGGAGAATTGTTGGTGGTCGGCATGGTCAGCCCTGACGACGAGCGGGCACAGGAGGCGCTCAAGTTCGTCGCCAAACAGCTGAGGGTGAATGTAGGGATGTATCTAATCTCGATGTCGCTGTGGGAAACGGTGCTTCGGCGCTACTCTCCCTACCGGAGCGAGGTGGATGAGGCAGTGAAATCAGTGGTGGGAACAGGCGTACGCAAACTTGCAGCGGAGCAGAAAGCGGTGCAGTTGGAGGTAGGAAGCGCGGGAGAAGAAGCTCCCATCATCCGCATCGTCGCCTCGACACTCAGAGAAGCGGTGTGGCAGCATGCCTCCGATATCCACCTGGAGCCGCAGCGCAACCGTCTGCGCATCAGGCTCCGCATCGACGGGGAACTTCAGGAAGTCGCATCGATGCCGATTGAACTGCATCAGCCCGTCGTTTCGCGCGTGAAGGTGATTTCCAATCTTAAACTTGACGAAACACGCATCCCCCAGGACGGACGGTTCCGCACGGTGCTCTTGGGGCGGGATATTGATTTTCGGGTGGCGACATTTCCTACACCGGTGGGAGAAAAAGTTGCCATCCGCGTGCTTGACCCTACGGTGGGACTAAAAGGTCTTGAAGAGCTCGGGCTGGTCGGCGGGAACCTGGCGATGGTTAAGGAGAGCATCTTCAAACCGTACGGCATGGTGCTGATCACCGGCCCCACCGGTTCGGGCAAAACTACCACACTCTACGCACTGATGCAGGTGCTTAACCGTGACCAGGTCAATATCGTAAGCTTGGAGGATCCGGTCGAGTATTACATGGACGGGCTTAACCAGTCACAGGTTCATCCCGAGATCGGCTACGATTTCGCCTCGGGACTGCGGCAGATTTTGCGGCAGGATCCAGATGTGATTATGGTAGGCGAGATTCGTGACAACGAAACCGCCAGACTTGCAATTCACGCGGCGCTCACCGGCCATATCGTGCTTTCGACGCTGCATACCAACAATGCCATCGGGGTGGTCCCGCGGTTGGTTGACATGGGTGTGGAGCGATTCCTCATACCGGCGGCATTGAATCTGATGATGGCTCAGCGTCTCTTGCCTCGTCTGTGTCCGCAGTGCCGGTCGCGAAAGATGCTGATACCTGACATTGAAGCGATTGTGGAAAAAGAACTTTCCCAGATTGACGAGGGAGTCAAGAAGGAGATGGGCGTGACGACTCCTTATATGTCGTGGGAGAGCAAGGGGTGCGAAGCGTGCAACGGCAAAGGGATTTCTGGACGCGTGGCGATCTTTGAAATGCTTCAAATGACTAGGGAACTGGGAGCCATTGTCAGCGAAAAACCGAATGAGATTGAGATTATTAAAGAGGCAAAGCGCCAGAAGATGCTGACGCTGCGCCAGGACGGAATCTTAAAGGCGCTCAAAGGGCTGTTATCCATTGAAGCCGTGCTGCGGGAAACCGAGGAAATGTGAAAAAGTAGAAAGTCGAGTGTAAAAAGTGTAAGGTAAGACAATGGAGTACAAACGAAAACTGCACGATCTATTGCTGACCTGCGCGAAGCAGGAGGCATCAGATCTTCACATCGGCGTAGGATACTTTCCGACACTGCGGATTGACGGGGCACTGGTGCCGCTGACGCAGGAGAGTATCATCACGCCGCACGACGCCGAAGGATTGGTGACGGCGCTGCTGACCGACGAACAGTTACCGGCGTTGGCTCAAAACAAGGAGATCGATTTTTCATACGCGTTTGAGGACAAGGCGCGGTTTCGTTGCAATACATATTTCCAGCGCGGTTTTATGGCCGCGGCGCTCCGGCTGATTCCGGCGCGCGTCAAAACCATTGAGGAGTTAAACCTTCCGCCGATTCTGCATGACTTTGCGCAGCTGTCGCAGGGGTTTGTGTTGGTGGTGGGACCGGCCGGACACGGTAAATCATCCACGCTGGCGGCGATTCTTGATGAGATCAATCACTCGCGCACCGATCACATTATCACCGTTGAAGATCCCATCGAGTATCTGTTTGTACAGGACAAGAGCATTATCTCCCAACGTGAGGTGGGAACCGACACACTCGAGTTTTCCCGGGCGCTGCGGTCGGTGCTGCGGCAGGACCCGGACGTTTTAATGATCGGCGAGATGCGCGACACGCAATCCATCGCCACCTCGCTGACAGCCGCCGAAACCGGTCACGTGGTATTTTCAACGCTGCATACAAACTCTGCGGCCCAAACCGTAGACCGTATCATTGACAGTTTTCCCGCCGAGCAACAGGGACAGATCGCCTCGCAACTTGCGGCAACGCTGGTGGGAATCGTTTCGGAGCGCCTCATTCCGCGGGTTGAGGGGGGACGCATGCCAGCCTGCGAGGTGATGCTGGCAAATCCGGCCATCCGCAACCTCATCCGTGAGCGGAAAATCTACCAGATTGACCTGGTGATCGAAACCAATGCGCAGGAAGGAATGATCACGCTTAACCGGTCGCTGGCCGATCTTGTCAGACGCCGGGAAATCAGTATGGAGAACGCCGAGCTGTATTCGCTCAATCCTTCGGAGTTGAGAATACTGCTGGAGAAGTAAGTCAACGGGCGGCGATCCTGAGTTTGTCGAACAGATCACGGTTCGCTGATAGTGTATGAAGTACAAATACCAGGCGCGCAACAAAGCGGGGGAACTGCAAGTAGGATACGTCGAGGCACCCTCAAAAGATGTAGCGCTTTCGGTTCTGACTGGTCACGAACTGTTCGTATTGAGCATCCAATCGGCTGAGCGGCATACATTCCGGGAGACGCTCTTTCAGTTCTTCAACCGCGTCAAAATTCGTGACCTGATGGTCTTCACGCGGCAACTTGCCACTCTGATGGAGTCGGAGCTTCCGCTGGACAACGCGCTGCGGGTTTTGTATCAGCAAACCACCAACCAGATCTTACGGGAAGCGGTGTTTCAGGTTGCGCAGGACGTTGAAGCGGGACTTTCGTTTTCGCAGGCGCTGGAACGCCAGAAACCCATTTTTTCTGACTTCTATGTCAGCATGGTCCGCTCTGCAGAAGTAACGGGGCGCTTGGAAGAGGCGCTTACCTTTCTCGCTTCATACGTTGAGAAAGAGGCACAGTGGAAACTGAAAGTGGTCAATGCACTCATCTACCCGGGAGTATTGTTGGGATTGTTTCTCATCGTTGCGGTCGTGATGGTGACGGTTATCTTCCCCAAGATCGAACCTGTGTTCGCTGAATCGGGCGCTCAACTTCCGGCGATCACCAAAGCATTCTTGTCTACCGGACGCATTGTGATTGATTGGTGGTGGGTGGTGATTTTGGTGTTGGGAGGCACCGTGTTTATTGTCGTTGATTACTTCAATACCCGTGAAGGCAAGACGGTAAAAGGGCAGCTTCTCATAAACCTTCCGGTGTTTGGGAAACTGTTTCGCAAAATGTATGTGGCGCGCTTTGCGCAATCGCTGAGCGTGCTGATCAAAGGAGGAATCCCGCTGACCCAGTGCATTGAGATTGGAGCCGATACCATCGGCAACGTGGTATACGTTGAGACGCTCAAGGCGGTCGCCGACGGGGTGCGGGAAGGGGCACTGCTGTCGCAGATGTTGCTTTCGTACCAGCAGTACTTTCCGGCGATGGTGGGGCAGATGGCCGCGGTGGGAGAAACCACGGGCCGACTCGACGAGATGATGGTTAAAATCTCGACATTCTACGAAAACGAGGTCAACGACATGATGGCAAACCTTTCGGAGCTTTTGCAGCCCATTCTTATTCTGATAGTAGGAGTCGGCATCGGCCTGCTCTTTGCTTCAATACTTATTCCCATCTTCAATTTGGCACAATCGTTCAAGTTGTAGTATACTAAGGTCGTTACCCGTGGTAGTCGCCACACATAGAAACAATAGTCATTAATCATTAGCAACCATCACTATGGGAAGAACACGGTACGCAGGTTTCACGCTCGTCGAGATGTTGGTGGTCATCGCGATCATCGCGATTCTCGCCTCCATTTTCTTGGTCGGATTGCGGGGTTTTCGGGAAGGAGCGTACGACTCACGGCGCGCTTCCGACCTTCGCAACGCCCAGAATTATCTGGAGCTTTACTATAACAGGAATCGCTCATACCCCAATGTGAGCACATGGGCGGCGCTTGAGCAGGCATTGATAAACGCGCAGATTGGCGTGTCCTCGATCCCTCACGATCCGCTGTCCAATGGAGGCACGGATGTGGTCCGCGACTATCTCTATGCCGCCTCGGCTGACCAGCAGCAGTATGTCTTGCGGGCACAGTTGAACACCGACTCGCAACTTCTTGAAGACGATGCGGATGGACTGCCGCACAACATTGACTGCAGCGACGCCGCGCCGAACCGGTACTACTGCATCGCGTTCTAAGCCAAAGAGCCATGGGCGCGCTTGTGGCAGTCCCGCTCTTTTTAGTGGGGCTTGCGTTGGGAAGTTTTGTTAATGTCTTCACTCTTCGCTACCAGCCCTCTGATAAACCGTGGGCACTCGCTGATGTCAGAGGGCGATCCCGTTGCCTCTCCTGTCTCAAGACTCTTTCCTGGTACGAGTTGATACCTCTGGTGAGTTTTATCATTCAGCGTGGGAAATGCCGCGCCTGCAACGCGGTGTTGTCGTTACAATACCCGCTGGTTGAGATGTGTGCGGGACTGGTGACCGTTGGCGTTCCCCTGACACTGCAGAGTGCGTTTATGATGTGGAATCCTGCATGGGGAACGTGGTTTTTTGTGTTTACGTGCGTTCTCTGGATCGCAGCTCTCTTGACACTTTTTGCAATTGCGGTGATTGACCTGAGGCACTATCTTATTCCCAACGCGCTCAACCTTTTCCTGTTGGTGTTGGGGATTGCATGGGTCGCGGTGGCGGGCGCGAGGGGTGTTTTTGGGACATTTGGCGGGGGCTCTTTCTTGCGGCATTTTGCGCCTCTCTTTTTTGTTCCGCAGAACTACTGGCTGTCGCATGCGATCGGATCGGCGGTAAGCGTCCTCTTTTTTGTCGGGTTGGTGATATTTTCGCGGGGGCGCGGCATGGGGATGGGCGACGTGAAGCTGATCGGCGCACTGGGGTTCTTATTCGGGTGGCCCGATGTGGTGATGGTGGTACTGCTGTCGTTTATCATCGGTGCGGTTATTGCGGTTGCGCTGATGGCACTGGGCCGCAAGCGGATGTCCGATCTTGTTCCGTTTGGGCCGTTTATTGTCGCTGCATCGTACGCGGTCTTTTTCTTAGGCGCTGGAGTGCTGGAAGCATACTTTGGTATAATCGGAGTGTAAGTGCGCCTGCGGCGCAACACACGATTGGTAACCGATGATTAATAACCTCGATGTGCACATCGAGGGCCCCGGTTGTGATATCAAGATTATTGTCGCAAGACACAGTGGAACACAACGCTCGGCTCGGTGCGGGGTTCACCCTCGTTGAGCTTCTGGTAACGGTATCTCTGGTGGCGTTCTTTACGTCGCTTGCGGTGGGATATAACCGGAGTGCCGACCAGCAAATCATTCTTTTTCGGGAACAGGCGCGAGCCGTCAATACTGTCTATCAGGTTCGGTCGCTTGCAATTGCAATTTACAGCAGTCCCAGGGGTGCAACCGTTCCATGCGGCTACGGCATCTTCATACCTCCCGACCAGCAACCGGGGAAAGGACAGTTGATTGTGTTTAAGGAAATGCCCTCGGTGCGCAATAATGATTGCTCGCAGTTTTCTGGCATCGGTTCGTTTTACGATGATCCGGCAAACGAATTGATTGAAACCGTCACACTTGATCGCGTTTCGATACTGTCAGATTTTTCCGAGATGCTGCTCGTACCTCCCATCCCTGCGGTGTACGGCACGGGGATCAACGACGGCGCATTTCCGGTTTCCTTACGGCTTACCACCGCTGCGGGCTATAACACGACAATCACGGTGAATGCATTCGGGCAGATATCCGTTCTGTCACAGTAGATATGCGGCTTAAACACCACAACAATCAGGAGGGGCAGATGCTGGTTGAAGTTATGGTTGCACTGGGGATGGTGGTGGTAGGAATGCTGGGGCTCCTGTCGCTCCTTTCCAGTTCCATTGGCATCAATAAAGTTGTCGCTGACCAGTATGTTGCTTCTTATCTTGCCGCTGAGGGCATTGAGGTGTTCAAAAACATCGTGGACAACAACATCGCCTCGGGTGTACGCGCCTTCAACGACAGCATCGGCGGCGAGGGCGTCGAGTACGAGATTCAGTACGACACCGTTCAAGTCAATCCGAGTGACGAGTATGACCCGGGCAATCCCAATTTCTTTCGCTTCGGCGGTGTCGGCGGACAACCGTTGCGGTACAACTACCAACAAGGCGAGCAGACACCCTTTATCAGACACGTTTCGTGGAGCGCGCTGGATGCGCCGGCATACAACAAACTGCATGTCCGTTCAATGGTCGAGTGGACATCACGGGGCGGCGCCCAATATCAAATAGTGCTGGAAGATTATTTTTACAATTGGCGGCAGTAATGCGTATGGATGCACGACGCTTCGGCATTCGGCGGATATGGAACAGAAAGCAGCGGGGCACAACGCTGGTTGAGCTTCTGGTTGCACTGGGGATCTTTTCGATTTTCATATCGCTCGCTATCGGAGGGTTTATCCAATCGCTTGCAAGCCAGCGCGTGCTGTTGAAACTCATGGCAGCGACCGACAACATGAGTTTTGCGCTCGAGCAGATGACTCGCGAGATTCGCGTGGGGAGTCAGTTTATTGTTGGTCCGCAGGGCGACACGATTGAATTCATACGCCCCGCCGATATCTCGGAAGGAGGGAGCGGCAACACGCGTGTCCGCTACGTGTGGAATCAGGGAGCGGAGCGTCTTGAGCGGGAACTTGCGTCGGTTGAGTCGGGGACCGTGCTCGCGCCCCAGCAGGCGGTGACGGCCGATAACGTAGCGGTCTCGTACTTTCACGTTGAGGCGCAGCAGCAAAAGATTCCAGGTCCGTGGCGCGTGACGATGACCTCGGGTATCACGGCACAGGACAAGCGCATGCAGATCACCAACTACATTCAGGCATCAATTAATTCTCGCGGGTTCAGTGACTAATGTACGCTATGCGAGTTCCCGGTTTTATTGAAAGGTGGAACGCGGCTCGGGGCGGGCAATCGATCCTTGTCGTCGTGTTGGTATTGGGAGCGACGATGCTGGGAGCCACTACCATTGCCGGTTACGTATCGTTGCAAAAAATCAGAGCGGCAACCGACATCATCGACTCAACACACGCGGTGTACGCAGCCGATGCCGGCATTGAATGGTGTCTGTACTACAAATTCAACAGCGCGGTCGGCGACTCCAATTTCCGTTGTGACTCGACGGTTAATAATCCAATGGCCGAGCTGGTTTTTCCCGAAAGCAGAGCGTCCGTTGGCATGAGCGATGATGGTGTGCTGGTAAAGTCGGTCGGCAACGCGGGCGATTCTTACCGCGCGTTCGGGTTTTCGACAGGGCCGTAGTCGGCAAGGCCACGATATGACCAAAAAAGACGCGGAGCAGCGAATACGGAAACTTCGCAAGCTGATCGAGTATCACCGGACACTCTACCATGTCTTTGATGCACCCGAAATTTCGGATGAAGCGTTAGACGCTCTCAAAAACGAGCTGGAGGAGCTTGAGCATCGGTACCCCGAGCTTGTAATCCCAACGTCTCCTACGCAGACGGTGGGAGGACGTCCGCTTGAAAAATTTGTTCAGGTCAGACACGAGGCGCCGATGCTCTCATTCTTTGATGCGTTCTCTGAAGAGGAGATGCGCCAGTGGCTTGAACGGCTTGAGAATTTTTTGGGACATTCACTACAGGCAGGACGAGAATCGCTTTTTTACTGCGAACTCAAAATCGACGGACTCGCAATTGAACTGGTGTACGATAACGGGCGACTGGTACGGGGGTCAACGCGCGGTGACGGCATAGTAGGCGAAGACATTACACAAAACCTCCTGACCGTCCTCTCGATTCCGCAGCGTCTGGAACAGCTGGGTTCAGCTCCTATCCTCAAACACCTGGTGGTTCGCGGGGAGGTTTTCATCACCAAAAAAGAGCTTGAGCATATCAACAAGGAGCAGCAGAAAAAAGGTCTTCGTCCGTACGCCAATGCGCGAAACCTTGCCGCCGGTTCGGTACGGCAACTGGACCCGGCAATAACTGCGTCGCGCCGGCTCGAGTCGTTCCAGTATGACATTGTCACCAATGTGGGCCAAAAAACCCACGAAGAAGAGCACAAAATCCTTGCCTCGTGGGGTTTTAAGGTGAATGAACATAACCGTGCAGCCCGGTCGCTTGAGGAGATTTTTGTATTCCGTAATGCGTGGGAGAAAAAACGCGAGGCACTTGGATATGAAATTGATGGCGTGGTGGTTATTGTCAACAACAACGCGGTGTTTGATACAGGTGGAGTTGTCGGCAAAGGTCCACGCGCCGCGATTGCCTATAAGTTCTCGCCGCGGCAGGCGACGACGGTTGTTGAAGATATTGTGGTGCAAGTGGGACGCACAGGGACATTAACGCCGGTTGCGGTACTCAGGCCGGTTGAGGTGTCGGGCGTTACCGTGACGCACTCAACACTTCACAATTTTGACGAAATTAAACGTCTTGATGTGCGGGTGAAAGACACCGTCATTCTTACCCGTTCGGGTGACGTCATTCCCAAGGTGATCGGGGTTATTAAAGAGCTGCGTCCTGCAAAAACCAGGCTGTACGTTCCTCCCAGACGCTGTCCGGTCGACGGCTCACCGCTTATCAGGGACGGCGTGCTGGTCCGCTGCTCGAATCGTTCCTGCGGAGCACAGAACCGGAACCGCATTCTTCATTTTGCCTCGCGCGACGCCTTCGATATCAGAGGGCTGGGGCGGAAAATTGTCGACCGATTTCTCGATGAAGGATTGATCGGAAACGCCGCCGATATTTTCTTTCTGAAAGAAGAAGACGTCGCTTCGCTGGAGCGCTTCGGAGAAAAATCGGCGCGTAATCTTATTACCGAGATTGAACAGGCGCGGACTATTTCGTTGGATAAATTTCTGTATGCGCTGGGGATTCTGCATGTAGGGCAGGAAACAGCGCGCGCGCTTTCACGGCGATTTCTTACACGGCGCAAAAGTATTTCCATCCGGACCGCGGCTTCGTTTTTTTCGTCGCTATCGCTTGGGGACCTACAGGATATTCAGGATATCGGCCCCGTGGTTGCCGAAAGCATCAGGCAGTGGTTTTCCGACAGGCACAACCTCGAGATGCTCAAGCGACTTAATGATGCGCGCCTTGTGTTGAAATCCCCTGAGCGTGCCGTCGGTGGAGTTTTTAGAGGAAAGAAATTTGTTATTACCGGGACGCTCTCGCTTCCGCGGCAGCGGATCAAGGAAATCATCCAGCGGGAGGGAGGACATCTGCAGTCAAGCGTGAGCTCAAAGACCGATGTAGTGCTGGCAGGTCGTGATTCCGGCTCCAAACTTGAACGTGCCCGCCAGCGTCACACCGCCGTATGGGACGAACAGACTTTTGTCTCGCACCTTCCTTTGGCTGTTCGGAAATCGCTTGGGTTGTAACGCTTCCGTTGGGGGATAGTTTGGGTCTATACTGTGCACATGAGCCGTCTTTCAAAAGAAACACTCGAGTACCTTTCAAACCTTGCGCGCGTCGCCAATGAAACGAACCCAACGCGGCATGCGAAACTGCTGGATGATCTGGTTCAGATTCTGGGTCATTTTGAAGAACTACAAGGCGTTGATACGACACACATAGCTCCCATGACCGGCGGGACGATGCTTTCGTCCATTGTGCGCGCCGACGTTGCTCTCAACCCTGAACCCCAGCAGGTCGCGCAGCGCGCCGCAAGCATCGAGCAATTTCCCGAGCGTGAGCACGGTTACTTGAAGGTTCCGCCGGTGTTTGGCGACTGAACAGGCGACGACTAACAATCGATAACCGATGACCATTTCACAGTACCGGCAGGGGCTTGAGCGAAGAGAGTTTTCCGTTTCCGAGTTCATCGGTCAGCTTTTTATCACAATTCGAAAACACGACGATAACATCGGTGCGTTCCTCGAGGTGTTTGAAGAGCAGGCGTGTGAGCGGGCGCGCGAACTCGATAAGCGCCTGGGAGAAGAAACCCCTCCGCCGCTGCTTGGAGTACCGATGGCGATCAAGGACAATATTTTGATCGAGGGAACGCGCACCACTGCCGCGTCACGTATGCTCGAGCACTATACCGCCTCGTACGATGCGACGGTTATCCGACGGCTCAAGGAAAATGGCGCGGTGTTTCTCGGAAAAACCAATTTGGACGAGTTCGCAATGGGGTCATCTACCGAAAACTCCGCGTTTAAAATAACGCGCAATCCGCATGACCTGGGTAGAGTGCCGGGCGGCTCTTCGGGAGGCTCCGCTGCTGCGGTAGCTTCGGGCATGGCGCTTGCGGCGCTGGGGTCCGATACCGGCGGGTCAATCAGGCAGCCAGCGGCATTTTGCGGCGCAGTGGGTTTTAAACCTACCTATGGAGCGGTTTCCCGCTATGGACTTATTGCGCTTGCCTCAAGTTTGGATCAGATCGGGCCGTTTGCGACAACGGTTGCCGATGCCGCAGCGGTGTTCGGGGTCATTGCGGGCAGGGACGAACGTGACGCGACCAGCATTGATGTCGACGTGCCGGAGCTTGAGTGGCTTCATAATCCGGATGTCGTCAAAAAAATTGTCGGGGTTCCGCGGGAATACTTTGTGGAAGGCGTCGCCGCTGATGTCAAGCGGGAGATTGAGCATGTCATCGACGCATTTCGGAAAGGAGGATTTGGAGTCAGGGAAATTTCCCTGCCTCACACGAAGTATGCACTCTCTTGCTACTACATTATTCTTCCCGCCGAGTGCAGCGCAAATCTTGCCCGCTACGACGACATCCGATATTCACCGCTCGAGTCGGTGCGGCAGCGGCACCTTTCCTTGTCTGAGTTGTATCGTCAGAGCCGCGGCGAGGGACTGGGAGATGAGCCGACACGGAGGATTCTTCTGGGAACATTCGTGCTCTCGGCGGGGTATTACGATGCATACTACGCCAAAGCTCAAAAAGTTCGCCGTCTGATTTTCGAGGATTTTGAGCATGCATTCGGCGCCGACGGCGGTGGGGTTGACGTTATTCTTGCGCCCGTCACACCCACGACGGCGTTTGGCATCGGCGAGAAAACGGACGACCCGCTATCCATGTATCTTTCGGACATCTTTACGATTCCCGTGAATCTTGCCGGCCTTCCCGCGCTCGCGGTGCCGGTGCGGTCGACATATATGGAAGGGGAACTACCGGTCGGCTTTCAGTTGATCGGAAGACGCGGGCAGGATCGCGCGTTATTTGAGGTCGGACATCATTATGAAACTGCGTTGCGGCAGTATCTGTCATGATTACGTGGATTACCGATAATTTTTTCTGGTTTCAGGTTGTATCGGCAGTTATCTCAATTGCGCTCGTTGCGCACATCGTCTACTTAATTGTGCGGATGGATTATTTCTCCGATCGCCGGGATTACGGCTGGCGGGTGCTTCGCGGTGCGGCGGGGGAGCGCAGGCGGACTCTCAAAACCTGGAAGCGCGTGCTGGATAAGGTGCAAACGTCAGATCCTGTGCTATGGCGCCAGGCAATTGACGAAGCGGGAGCAATCCTTTCGGAAACACTCAGGGCTGCAGGATATCAGGGGGCATCTCTTGACGAACAGCTTGAGCGAGCGACCGAGGCTCAGGTTACCGGCTCCCAGATCACGGAGCGCATCCGAGTCCGCCTTCGGCCCGTTCTTGAAGACACATTCACACCGCTTGAACTTACGCACGTTAAAGAGCTTCTTCGTGCCTACCGCGACATATTGAAAGGATTTGGATTGATTGAGTAGGGGGTAAAACAAAAACGCCTCCTAAAGAGACGTCTTGTTTTTGTTGCGGGGGCAGGATTTGAACCTGCGACCTCGTGGTTATGAGCCACGCGAGCTTCCAGACTGCTCCACCCCGCTGTGTAGTGCGTTTCTTAGTATATACCTTGATAGTTCGGTGCGTCAACGCTTGCGCGTCGCGCGCGGAATGATATGCTGGCTGATATGATGAACAAAGAACGGCGTAAAAAGAAGATTGAAAAGCTTATTGCGTATGCAACAAAACTTGCGGGAACTCCCTACAAATACGGCGCAACGATGAATGAAGCGCCGCACTACTTCGATTGCTCGGGGTTCGTGAAATATGTGTTTGCGCACGTCGGTGCTACCTTGCCGCGCAGCACCTTACTGCAGGCAGCGTACGCGGGGCGGAAGGTGCGCGGGATGAGAAACCTTTTTCCGGGAGACCTTATCTTCTACCGCTCGATCCGCGGACACTATAATCCGAAGCATCCGGGCGGCATCGGGCATGTGGTGTTGTATCTTGGAGGCGGCAAGGCAATCCATGCGTGGTCAAAAGTCATTAAAGATTATCCTGTGCGTATTGAAAAAGGGTCGGTGAGAGTGCAGACGTTGAGACAAATTATCCTGCTTGAGAAAAAACTGGTCATTATCAAACGTATCATCTGAGCAGTTGATTCCTCTCGTTTTTTAGGTACACTGGAGGAGCTTTTGGGCCGGTAGTGTAACCTGGTTTGCACGCGTCCCTGTCACGGACGAAGTTACGGGTTCAAATCCCGTCCGGCCCGCCTTCGCCTCGCTGAGGCTCGGCTTCGGCGGGCAAGGCCCGCAGGGTATTGTTGAAAGTTTGCCAAGGTAGCTTCCTCCTTCGCTCGTATAGTATCCGAGCTTCGGAAGGGCGAGCGGTGAATATTCTAGTAGTGCTTGCCCATCGAAGCTCTGGTGTTATACCAGAGCGTAGTTGGACCAGGGTAGCTCAGCGGTAGAGCAGTGCTTTCATAAGGCACGGGTCGTGGGTTCGAATCCCACCCCTGGTACCACGTAGGAAAAGTTATTTTCATGCACAGGCGCCGGAGATATCCGTGAGCGCGGCTGTTTGACTTTTTTGCTGACGAGCAATAGAGTACAAACAGAAACCAGCAACAAACATTTCTGGGAGAGAAAGGAGGCCGCGGCAATGTATCGAAGGATTGTTGCGTGTGTGGTAGCTGCTCTTGCTTTTCTGGTCGCGGCGTCTGCTGTGGCCCAGAGCGGCGATGAACAACAGCGTGGCGGAATCATTCCGCGCAAACATCTCGTGCGTGAGCGCACAGAAACGGTCCTTGTCGGCACCTCTGACGTGCAGTTGACGGGGTGCCATCCGACTCAGGGGGCGGAGCATGTAGTTGCGGCAATCGCGCGACGGAAAGCG
>CAYGZT010000018.1:0-8435 GCA_964354445.1 uncultured Candidatus Saccharibacteria bacterium | reverse complement strand
CATCCCGGGACTCATTGAAGGGTCCTCAAGCGGCCGCGGCCTTGGGATAAAATTCCTCCGCCACATAGAACGCACCCGCATCCTTTTCCATTTTATTTCGGCTGAATCCTCCACCCCCGCGAAAGACTACAAGACAATACGTGAAGAACTAGGGCGCTATAATGAAGCGCTTCTTGAAAAACCGGAGCAGATTTTTTTAACAAAGAGCGATCTTGCAACAGAGGCGGAACTGAAGAAAAAAATAGCGGCACTTAAAAAAATATCAAATAATGTGATCGCGATATCCATAAACGATAAGACGAGCATAAAAAACGTGGGAAAGACACTGAACGATATTAAGAAAGAGAAATAGAATATGTATTTTTTGTATTTAATTCGGTGTGGCGACGGTACCATCTATACCGGTATAACTACCGATGTACGGCGCCGGTTTAAGGAGCATCAAGCCGGGAGCGGCGGTCGTTACACCAAGGCGAAGAAAGCGGTTAAAGTTTTATATATCGAAAAATTTCCAACTCGCAGCGCGGCTATGAAGCGCGAATCCGAAATCAAAAAGTGGCGCCGAGAGAAAAAGTTGAACTTGATAGAGTCCAATCTATAACACAACACCCCCACTCTTGAGAGCGGGGGTGTTGCAATGCCGATGTTGTCTTTCTAGAGCGTCGGGAAACTGAATTCGGTTGAGGTTGCGGTATTCAGCGAGGCGTCTTTGGACTCAACCAGATAGTAGTAGGTTGAACTCGCGGTCAGCCCCGAAAGATTCAGCGAATGGCTCGTGACCAGCGTAGTGTCCGATACGCTTGATGCCGTCGCGGTATCCACCGGCGAAGAAGTCGCGTAATAGATCTTGCTTGTCGCGGCTTCGTTCGTGGTCCAGCCGACGGTGGCGGTACTTGACGTGATGCCCGACGCGGTGACCGCCGAGATCAGGGGCGATGTTATATCGGCTGCCGCGGTTGTGAACGAACTTTCGGTCGAGGTCGCTGTATTCCCTGCGCCGTCAGCCGAAGTTGCGATGAAGAAGTACTGCGTGCTTGGTGCAAGACCCGAGAGCGGCGCGGTGTGTGCGGTCATCAGCGTGGTGTTCGAGAACATCAGCGCCGTTGCCGTGTTCACTGGCGAGGAAGTTGCGTAGTAAACCCTGGTTGTCGCGGACTCGTTGGTGGTCCACGTGATTGACGCGGAGGAAGTCGTGATGTCTGATGTCGCAAGAGCCGAGATCGCGGGCGGTGTCACGTCAACCGGTCCTCCGGTCGCCGTCGTGAACGAATACTGCGATGACGTTGCCGTGTTGCCGAACAAATCGTGCGACTCGACGATGTAGTAGTAGGTCGTGCTTGACGCAAGACTTGAGAGAGCGACCGTGTGGTTCTTTACCGACCCGCCGCTCGATGCGGTTATGGCGTTTGCGGGAGTAAAGGGCGAGGTAGTGCTGGCGTAAACCTTGCTTGTTGCCGCCTCGTCGGTCGTCCACGTGATTGTCGCTCCCGAGAGCAAGATATTCGTCGTCGCAACGCCGGAGATGACGGGCGCTATCGTGTCGGGCGTTGATGTTGCCGGCCACCACCACGGGAATTTCTTTGCAATACCGGGCGGGATCGACTGGCAGACCGGGATAATATAGTAGTGGTCGTTCCTCCCCTTATTCTTTCGCAACCATCCGGGTGCGATAAGATGCCCTGGCGGGACGATTACACAGTATCTGTTTTCCCATTTATTCTTGTCCTTATCATTGTCATCATCGTCATCGTCGTTATCTCTGTTCGCAATGATGGGATTCTGTGAGAGAAACTCATTGAGCTTCTCGAGCGTCTTGGGTCCGATGAATCCGACCTGCGAGAGGTTATGTCTTGCCTGAAATCGTTTTACCGCCAGTGCAGTGAGTCTCCCGAAATACCCAGTGACGAGCCCTTCGGGGTATATGCTGGTATCGCCGGCAAGCGCCGTCTGGAGAAGTTTCACGTCATCACCAGTCATTCCCTCACGGAGTTGGCCGATGAGCGTGAGCGTGCCTTGGACATCCTGCTGAGTTTGTTGTACTTGTGTCTGCGCCTGCTTGAGGGCATTCAGTTGCGTTTGAAGCTGCTGTACCTGTGCCTGCAGCTGCGCAATGAGCTGTGTAAGCGACTGGGTAGAAGTTGACTGGGCATGCGCCGGCACTACCGAAGTGACCAGAAATACCGTAAGAAATCCGAGAGCGAAAATATATTTTTTCATAGTTGTTGTCATTACTGTTATTTTTTTTACTTTTGTTCGACGTTTTTGTTTTTTATTGCTTAAGTTCAGTTGTCTGATGTAGTGGTGGCGTTGGACTCCTCGCCGCCCGACTTACTCGGGTTACCGGGCTCGCCTGGGTTGGCGGGCCATCCCCATGCATCTGAGGAGGATGAGCGTTCGCGTTCCTGCCACCGGTTCATCACATCGGACGAGGAAGCGCGCTCCCATTCATATCTGCGGTTCCAGTTATGGCCGTCGATGGGCACGTTTAGATTGAGGTCGGCGCGCGCTTTCAGAAGTTCTTGCGCCTCCTGCGAAATGCGGATTGCTTCGTTGCCGAGATTGAAGGCCTCTCCGTTCGCGCCGGCTTCAGCTTTCCCTTTTGCCTGAGTGATCAGTCCGAGCGCATCTTTGAATCGTGTTTCGGCGTCGGTCGCCGCCTGAGCGCCTACCTTGCTCCGCTTTTTCTCAAGATACGTCTGGGCGGAGCGAAGCGTGTTTTCGGCATCGCGTATCTTTCCGACGGCAAATGCGCTTGCGTTCATTCGTTTGCGCTCCGACCGACTGGTCTCGCTCTCACGCTTGCTGGACGATGCGATTTCCTCCTCGAGGTTCGTCCTCACTGCCGATACCTCGCCGAGCTCGTCGTCTACTTTCTTTCTGATTGAGCGCGTGTTGTCGTCGCTCTTCTTCCCGGCTTCTCCCAGAATTTTGCTGTTTGTTATGAGCGAGACCTCCAGGTCGGATGTGATGTCTGCTGCCGTTCGGATATCTCCACGTGAGCGTATCTTCTCGATATGCGCTTTTGCCTCCGTCGCTTGCGTCGTGAACCGCGACTCGAGCTCCGTCTGCATTTTGGGATCAAGCTTGCCTTCTACGGAAAGCACCGTAGCTTCCTTGAGCCGTTCGCGGACAAGTGCCACCTCGTACGTGGCTTTTGCCTCCGGCGAGATCTGAAGCAGTTTCCCCACTTTTTCGTTTACTCCAACCTTCACTGGGTAGAGAAGTTCGCCCGGCAGCGCGTACTGCGCCGCAAACGAGGTACTCCCTCCCGCAAGCAGAAAGACCAGCAGCACCGAAGCGATGCTCACGAGTCTGAATCGGACCATCGGAATCCTTGCTGGCGTTTGCTGTATATGATGACGTAAGGCCGCCCCTTCTCTTACAGCCTCGTCCGCCTCGATAAAGTGAATCAGGCGTTCCCGCACCCGGCGCATGCGTTCCTCACCCGCATGGACGCGGGATTTCAGTTCGTTCAGTTGTTTAAAAAGGGGATTCATGGCAACGGGGGATTTATGATGTCGCGGAGCGTTTCGACAATCCGGTGGAGGCGTACGGAAACGTTGTTTACGCTCATTCCCAGCACCTCGCCGATTTCTCGAGGCGGCAAGTCGTCGACGTATCGAAGTATGGCCAGTTCCCGGTCTTCTTCGGGAAGCTTTGTGATAACCTCCCGAACGTGGGAGAGAAGCACCTGCCGCTCAATATCCTCGCGGGCGTCGTATGACGGCTCGGCGGCATCGGACGTTTCCATAAGCTTATCCAAACTTGCCTCTTTTTTCCGCCTGGCATCGTCGACGATGAGATTCCGAAGCGTCTGATAGAGGAAGGCGCGCAGGTTTGCGATTGTGTTTCCGTCCCGAAGATACCGCCAGGTTCGCATGAAGGTTTCCTGCATCAGTTCCTCGGCACGTTCCTCGGAAAAAATCCTGAAGAAACCATGCCGCCAGATCGCTTCCGCGTACAATTCGTACGCTTCGAGGAATTCTTTTCGGTGATCGCGTTTCATTATCAGATGACGTTTAGGAAGGCTAATTCTTACATCGCATCCGGTTGCTCTCCACTTTCTCACTGGATGACGGGAAGGTCAAGTTCGTGATAGTGCGGCTGGGACTCCTTTTGTTGAATGAAAAATGCCGAGAAAGTTTTTCGGCACTTTTCATCAAACCCAAAACTTCAGCCGCCGCTTACCGTCACCGCCGTCTGGCGCGCTGGCGCTTTTCGTATCGCAGCCACGATTTTGCCGCTTTCGGCTCCGCCTTTCGCAATCCGGCGAGGACTTTCTTTCTCAGCACCGCCGTTCCTATCGCTTTTCGCTTCGCGGCAAATTTCAGAACCGGTCTTGCCACTTTGGAAACGATGCTTTTTGTGCGGACTGCCGAGATGTGGGCGTCTTTGCACGCCGTGCGGATGGAGCGCTTTATTTTTTCCGCTTTGAACGGCTCTCGCTTGCCTCCGCGCTTGATGACTTCTTTTGCCATAGTGGTGGTGATTTACCCCGACCTTTTTATAATTGTACCACCGCTGTTTGTAAAAG
Source organism: uncultured Candidatus Saccharibacteria bacterium (assembly GCA_964354445.1). GTDB lineage: Bacteria > Patescibacteriota > Minisyncoccia > UBA6257 > JAGOQP01 > CAYGZT01. The sequence continues at coordinate 3,901 of CAYGZT010000018.1, read as the reverse complement.
GGGATCGCCGGCATGCGGCGCGACGCCTTGACTTCTTTGATTCTCGGGTTAGTATTGTTCCAGGACAAAGTGTCTTAAGCGTGTGGGTCCGGAGGCCCCGTGCATACGGCAACGGAGGCAAACGGTATTGGCGAGGCGGAACGCCGCTTGTCTTTGGGGGATGCTCCCGGACACGATCCGGCCATTCCTGCCTGTTGCGCGGCAAAACCTAAATCACCTATGGCGACCTTGCTGTAAGAACTACTGCCTCCGGACCCCACTTTTCACCTGCCCCGGGCAACTGCTTGGGGCGTTTTCTTTTTTACCCCGCTCAGCGAGATTTTAGAAAATATTCAAAAAAGACAGCGCGTTTCCGCCTCTCGGCAAAAACGCGCTCGTACCTCTACTCAACCGTCTTCTTGAGACGTTCGGATGGTGCGGACATCTCCGCGTCCACTTCGGACGGCTTTGCGAAGAACTCTTCGTGCTGGCCGATTTTCACGCCCGGCACTTGTAAGGCGTCTTCCTGGTTCGCCAGCATCGCCTCTTTGTTGATTTCTTCCTTCGTCCGTATGAATGCGGTGAGCCCCTTGGAATGCAGCTCCGCCAGAACCTTTTCGGCGTTTCTGATGCTCACGGCCGGCGGGGTCGTGCGCCAGCCGAAGTCGCCGCTGACGACCGAGACCGTTCTGGTCTTGCCGTCCTGCGTCAGCTCTGCGCGATGTCTTCCGGCGAAAACGTACAACCCTTCAAACAGCTGCTGCCGCTTCTCTGCCAGGGGAACGGCCTTTTTGGCCGCTTCGCTCTTGGCACGCTCGATTTCCTCGTTGAGCGCTCTGTTGGTCTCTTCAATCTCCCGCTTGATGGTGCCGATGTCGGCGAGAAACTGCGCCGCTTCGGCAAGATTTTGCGGAGACCCGACCACCTTTCGCTTCGGACGTCCGGCTTTCTTTACCATTTTTCCCTCCAAACGTGCGTTGAGTGCCGCTGATGTACTACCAGAGGGATTTTCCCCTGTCAAGCATGGATGAGAAATATTCCCTGGATGTGACCCTGTGGATATCAAGTTGCGCGACTCTATGGAGGTACAGTAGAATAGGGGATACTATGACAAGAAAAGGAAAACAGATCGCAACATGGGGGATAGTCATAGTGCTCGGTGCGGCGGGCATCTTTTTTTTGGTGAGAGCAAACAATGCACCCGGAAAGCTTGATGGATTCGCCCAGTGTCTTGAAGACAAGGAGGCCGTTTTTTACGGAGCGTTTTGGTGCTCGCACTGCCAGAATCAGAAAGTGATGTTCGGGAAGTCCGCAAAACTGCTTCCCTACGTGGAGTGCTCAACGGCCGACGGACAGGGACAGCTGCCGGTTTGCACGGAGAAGAAGATTACCGGCTATCCGACATGGGAGTTTAGCAACGGCAGCCGCGAGACCGGCGAGGTCTCTCTCGAGAGGCTTTCTCAAAAAACCGGATGTTCATTGCCGCAGTAAATTACTATGGAACTTGTTTCAAGCGTCAATTTTTTTCTGGGAGCGCTGACTGTCGCGGGTCAGATTGCAATCGCGGCTGTTGTCGTGCTTCTTGTTTTGCGAAAAGAGAACGTATTACGCCGGCTCATTTTCGCCTATGCGCTTCCGCTCGCGTTTGCGGTAGTGGTAGTGGCGACCGCGGGCAGCTTGTTTTATTCGGAAATCGCCGGATACGAACCCTGTAAACTCTGCTGGTTTCAGAGGATATTCATGTACCCGCAGGTGCTCCTGTTGGGCATCGCGCTTGCAAAAAAAGACGGAAATGTAGCTCGCTACGCGCTTTTGCTCTCCGCAATTGGCGCGGTCATCGCCGGCTACCATTATCTGCTGCAGCTGGGAGTCGCTCCCGCTCTGCCGTGTTCCGCGGTCGGATACTCCGTTTCCTGCTCCCAGCGGTTTGTGATGCAGTTCGGTTACATCACCATTCCCATGATGGCACTGACGGCATTTGCACTGACGGGACTCGTAAGTGCATTGTCTTTGAAGTTCAATAAGACACAACCGCAGGAAATCGAAGGGTAACTATAAGGTGTTTTACCTATGAAACTTCGTGCACTGCTTTCACACAGCGGGGTCGTTTTTGATACGGCGAGGGAACTATTTTTTCAGATTTTCTATGATGGCGATTTCGAACGGCACCAGCGGAAAGGGGTTATAGCGCATCTGAGTGTAGGCGTCGATCAGAGCTTTCAGAAGCGCGATGACTTTTTCCGGTTTGAGGATTTTTGCGTGTTTTTCGAGCTCTGCGATCTGCGCGCGCGCGATTTCACGCTCGTAGAGTTTTTCCAGCGACGGGTTGAGATGAAGCGAGAGCGCGCGCCGCAGGTGCTCGGTCAGGTCTTTGTTGAACTGAAACAGGTTATACCCTTCGTTGGCGACTTCGTGGAGAAACTCCAGCGAGGAAGCAAGATCGCCGGAGATCAAAAGATCCGCCATCGCGGTGGTTTTGAGAAAATCGACTTTCCCGAGGATTTTTTCGATGTCCTCGACGGCAACCGTGCCGCCTCGCATCGAAACAATCTGGTCAAGAAGCGACTCGGCGTCGCGCACACTACCGTCGGCAAGATAGGCAAGCAGCTCAAGTGCCGGTGGCGCGGCTTTGATGTCTTCGGCTGCGACGATAACCGCCAGTTTCTTTTGGATCTCCTGCAGCGTCAGTTTTCTGAAATGAAATCGCTGGGTGCGTGAAACGATGGTTGGAAGCACTTTTTCGTATTCGGTGGTGGCGAGCACAAAAATGATGTGCGCGGGAGGTTCTTCAAGAGTCTTGAGGAGTGCATTGAACGCCGGTGTGGTGAGCATATGAACCTCGTCCACGATGAACACTTTAAAACGCAACAGAGAGGGGAATGTTTTGACGTTTTCTTTCAGATCGCGGATTTCGTCAATGCCGCGGTTGGAAGCAGCGTCGATTTCGGTGACGTCCAGTGTCTGACCGCTGTCAATCTGGTTGCAGGCGGCGCAGGCGTTGCAGGGTTCTCCCTGTTTGGCGAACGTACTGTCGCTCTGACGTTTCTGACAGTTTGCCACCTTGGCCAGCAGCCGCGCCACGGTAGTTTTTCCGGTCCCGCGCGGACCGTAGAACAGGTACGCGTGAGCGAATTTATCCTGACGCGCCGTGTTCTGGAGTATGGTAACGGTATGCTCCTGTCCGAGCACATCGGCAAACGTTTTGGGACGGTATTTACGGTAGAGGGCGAGCATGCACCCAGTATAAGGTAGAAAGTGGAAAGTAGAAAGTATGAGATTCAGTGTGCATCAGCGCCTTACTGTGTCATAACTTTTTTGGTTGGTCAATAGTATCGCGGCGCCAACGGTATCCGAAACAAAACATGCATCTTGAGGCACGATTGAAATCGTGTGTCGCAGCGCGGTATAATTGCTGGGTATGTATGAGGTGCGAACGCAGGAGTTCTCGGGACCGCTGGAAAAACTCCTTGAACTCATCGAAGAGCGCAAAATGGACGTGACGCAGGTGTCACTGGCGGCGGTAACCGCCGATTTTTTACACTACATTGAGGATCTCAAGAAAGAACTGGGCGATGGTAGCGCGGCTCAAGAGATCCAGACGCGATTTTTGGCCGATTTTCTGGTCGTTGCGGCGCAGCTGATTCTCATCAAATCCAAAGCGCTGCTGCCGCAGCTCGAGCTTTCGGAAGAAGAAGAGGCGACTATCCAGGATCTCGAGCGGCGGCTTGCGCTCTATCGCGACGTCAAGCCGATATTTGCGACCTTGCGCCTGTTGTGGACGTCATCGCCTCGGGCGTTTACGCGTTCCTCACTCTATCAGTTTCAGCCGGTGTTCTATCCGCCGCCGAATGTAACGCTTCAGGGTCTTTCGGCTGCGCTTGACGGGATTCTGAACGTGTTGCAGCAGTTTTTGATCGAGTCG
>CAYGZT010000017.1:0-10375 GCA_964354445.1 uncultured Candidatus Saccharibacteria bacterium | reverse complement strand
GCCAGAGTTGTTGAAAATGGCCGACGAGGACGAGAAGGAGGCCTCCCACGCGACGGCTACCTTTGTTCACGGCTTGCGGGAGCAAGTCAGCGACTTGAGCCGCAAGCTCGACCGCCTTACAGATCTTTATATTGAACAGGACATAGACCGAGAAATTTACCTCGCCAAGAGGCGAGGGCTTATGTCCGAAAAGAAGTCAGTCGAGGAACAAATCGCCAAGTTAGAAAAGGGGTCGGGCGTTTGGCTCGAACCTATGCGGGAGTGGATAAAAGACGCTTCTTTACTTGACGGAATAGCAAAAAACGACGACCTCCCCTCCAAAAAATCGTCCCTCCAAAAAATCTTCGGCTCGAACCTGACTTTACGAAATAAAAAAGTTGAAGAAATCCCCTCAAAACAATGGGCGACGCTCTGCGTCGCACGCAAAAATTTTTCTGAAAATGAGAGAAGTTTTATACTGGCTGCGGGACTTGGACTCGAACCAAGATTACCGCGTCCAGAGCGCGGCGTCCTGCCATTAGACGATCCCGCAAATTACTTAGACATCGCCGTTAGTCTCGCCCGTGGCCGGTCTACGGCCGATGGACAATCCCGCAATGTCTATTTTCTCTCTCACTCTACCATTTTTTACCGATTTTTCAACTTGCTTTTTCTCTTTACAATTTTCTTTTTCCCTGTATACTACACGCCAGCAAAGGAGGAGACAATGACTCTGTCACCGGAGATGCCAATCATGAAACGTTGGTACGAGCTTCTGCAACGGCAGGGACTGTTTTGGCTCATACGGCGATTTCTGGAATACGCCGTTTCCGTACGGGGAGAGGAGAGCTTTCCGATACTTGCCGACCCTCTCTGGCACGTTCTGCTGCTTCGTGCGTCCCGAAGCAATCACGACCTGCCGGAACTTGAATGCATCGGCGAGTTTGATTTCCCACGCGGCCGTTTTCCTCAAAACAAGCAACTTGCCGACAGCGCGTGGTCGTGGCAGGGACTGATACCCGATATGCGTATCGTGGGCAACAGGATGACCATATGCACCATGTTCAGGTCTGTGACACGACAACCGCTCGAGGATGCGACGACCCAGTTTCTTTTTCAGGTCGCGAGCGAAGTCACGGGATTCTTCCCGCCGGGAAGTTTGTCTCTCCTCTGAGATGACACCGCTTCATGCACCTAGCCGCCGCCCCCATATTCCCGGGCGGCGTTTGTTTTTATGAAAACAAAAAGCCTCCCATCTGTACGTCCGTTTCCCGGAAGGAAACATCAGATGTGGGGCGAGGGATATACCTCAAACACGAGATAGCCGAAAGGAGTGCTCTCTTTCACCGTGCGCAGCTGGAGTTCTCCTAGGCGCCACTTGACGTTAGGAAGCGCGCGCCGTGTGAAGAGTCTTTGCGGGGTTTCGGAGACGCCGTCCCACTCGATTGTCGATCCCAGGTTGGTTCTGAAGTAGGGGCTCCGGACGTAGCGGAGCGCTTCGATTTTGAGATGACGCGGGAGACGGCGTTCGCGGAGTTCTTCTGCGGCAATCCATGCATACTTGAGTTTCCAGAACGGTTGTGCCCACCCTTCGGCTTGGTAGCGCGATAGGAGCAGATCTAGATATCCGCCAAATCCCGCCACTTCTCGCCGCACCGCTTCGTTCATCAGTTCTGCGCAGTAGATGTCCGCAAGCAGCAGCGTTTCGCTTAAGGGAGCCGAGAAGCGAGCCCCGTTTTACCCATCCTTTTGGAGAGATTGACGACTCTATCTTCTTCTTTTTTCTGAAAAAGAAGTTGTTGTGTGTCGGCAGGTAGATGGGCTTTGTGTTCGTTCCGTACTTCCATTGTGATGTCCGCTTGTCGGTCAGCATTTTGAGGAGGTGGAAGATGTAAGGAGCGACAGCCAGATATTGCGCGTCGGTCAGCGAGAACCATGGCCGGCGCTTGGGAATATATCTTTGATTCTCGGTTCCGAACGCTTCTCTGTACGGTCTGCCTCGCGAGACGCCGACCTCAAGAAGCACCGCCTCGGCAAACTTGCGGAGAGGAGACGGAATGTTCTCGTGGATTTCTCCCGGGCCGATGACGGCAATGATTGAGAGGCGGCCGTGCGGATTGCGAAGGGTTGTGACGATGTGATTCTCGTCAACGACGATAATGAATCGCGCATCTTGTTTGACGCGCTCGACGTCCCTGCACACCAGTGCGAGGACGCGTATGGGATTGATGCCTCGCATTGCGCCCTCCTTTCTGGTCTTGGGTTGTCGTGGGCTGAAGGTAGGATTACGCCGAACGGTATCGGAGTCAACGTCGTTGACGTGTAAGCTGTGGATCACTCAGCCGTAAAATCTCGGTATGTATCGGCTGCTTTCCTGAAATAACTGGAGGAATTCGCTATTTGGGCACTCTCGGGGCCTCTCTCCAAAACGTCCAAAAAACGCTCTAAAACAGCTGTTTTTGCCTGTCCCACTATCTCAACCGAGCTCGGGCTTATATTGCGTACAAAGCCCGTTATAGCCCAATTTTGAGCGTTTTTGAGGGTAAAATAGCGGTATCCGACGCCCTGCACAGCACCAGAGGCCCTGAAATAGAGCTCAACAACGCCATCTAAATCCTTGTATTCAAGCGCTTCTTCAAGGGTAAACCGCCCAACCTTAGTGCGAATCAGCCGTTCAAGATAGGCGCCGGTCTTGAGCATATCCCCTACCTCGTGAGCAAAGCTTCGCACATAAAACCCTGGGGAAACACCAAGCTCAATCTCGATTGCCATGTCGTCGGCGCGGTGTTTTATTGATGTCACTTTTGTCCGGTGTATCTTTACGGGACGCTCTTTCAATTCAACGTCTTTTCCGCGGCGGGCGTGTACATATGCCGGCACTCCTTCTATTTTAATCGCCGAATATGACGGAGGAACTTGCGTTGTACGTTGTGCAATTTCTGTGACGACACGCTCGATTTCCTCGTTTTCGGGCCACCTTGCCACGGGGCGGGGTGTTATGACTCCGGTCTTGTCGTACGTGTCCGAGTCGGCTCCCAAGAGAATGACGGCTCGGTATTCCTTGTCATGTTCTTTGAGTACCGCCGACAGCATGCGCGTGTATCGCCGTCCCACTCCTACTACCAGTACTCCTTCGGCGAAAGGATCGAGCGTACCGCCGTGCCCGATGGGTTCTTTGCCGAAGTGTTTTTTGAGCGAGTTTAAAAACGCCGCGGAGCTTAGACCCGGCGGTTTGTTGAAGACGAACAATCCCGGCATACTACTCCTTGAAGTATTTTCCGATGGCGATAAAGCTTGAAATAATACCCAGTCCGATTCCGAAAAGCACTTGGTAGAACAATAGCACTCCGATGTTACTCAAGAAATAACTCCACAGCTGCAACTCGGGCACCAGAACGTTGGTGTAGGGAGCAACGAAATACAGGAGCGGCGCGACGATGCCCGTACTGACAATTGCGGAGATAACGCCGTAGATAATACCCTCAACTAGGAACGGCCCCCGGATGAAGAAGCTTGAGCCGCCCACCAGGCGCATAATCCCGATGTCCTCACGGCTTGAATAGATGGCAAGACGGATGGTGTTGAAGGTAATCAGGATCGCGACCAGGGACATAAATACCGTGAGCGCCAATCCTCCGCTTTTGGCCGTCTTGAGGATCTTATTGAGGCGCTCGATAACGGTGGCGTTCTGGTTGTAGGTTACCCGCTCGACAAACGGCTTGATGGAGTCGTTGTTCAGATATGCCGCAACCAAGCCGTATTCGGCCGGATCGCGCGCCTTGATATTGAGCGATGCCAGCAAAGGGTTTTCATTAAGCTGTTCCAGCGCCCGCGAGATGGTGATGTCCTCGCGGTGCCGTTCGCGGAAAAGTTCCAGCGCCTTGTCTTTTGACACGTACTCGGTGGATTTGACCTCCGGGAGCGTTTCCAGAGTTGCTTTGATGCGCAGCACTTCGTCTTCGGGACTGTCCGCCTTGAAGTACACGCTGATGTCGATTTTTTCCTGCACGCTGGAGATGATTCTGCTGGTCATCACGTTGAACATGATGAGTCCCGAAAACACTACCAGCGCAAGCACCATCACCACGATGGTTGCGGTTGAAAGCCACGCATTGCGCGCGAAATTCTGAAATCCGTATTTAATGATACGCAGGAGCGTTGTAAGCATAAGAAAATTTATAACAGAAGATATCTTCCCTCCTCTTCGTCTCTGATAACTCTGCCTTCTTCCAAACTGATGACGCGGCGGTTAAGTTGGTTGATAACTTCTTTATTGTGCGTTGCAAGAATCACGGTTGTTCCCAGTTCGTTGATTTTGCAGAGCAGTTTGATGATTTCGGCTGCGTTAATGGGGTCAAGATTTCCCGTCGGCTCGTCGGCAATAACCACGTCCGGGTTGTTGATCATCGCGCGGGCAATGGCAACCCGCTGCTTCTCGCCGCCCGAGAGTTCGCGCGGGAAATTCTGTCCTTTTTCGCTCAATCCCACCATGTCCAGCACTTTGGGGACCAGTGTTTCGATTTCCCGCTGCGGGCGTCCCGACACTTCGAGTGCAAACGAGATGTTTTCAAAGGCGTTTTTGTCGGGAAGGAGTTTGAAGTCCTGAAAGACGGTGCCGATATGACGGCGCATGCGGTACAGCTCGTTGTTTTTAAGGCGCGTGACGTCGTAGGAGCCGAAAATAATGCGTCCCTTACTGGGTTTTTCCTCTCCAATGAGGAGTTTGACGACGGTTGACTTACCGGCTCCCGATTTTCCGACCAGCGAGACGAATTCTTTGGGATTTATCTTGAAGCTGACGTTGTCCAGCGCGACGGATTTATGGGCGTTGCCGTGATATTCTTTGCAAACACCCTGAAAAATGATCATACCGGCGTAAGTATACTATACGGAGCACCTAATGTCCAAAAATCAACGCTTTGGCCTTACGGTTTTTTCGTTTCCTGGGTCAGTTCTGTTTCTATAAACCCGTCCAGGTCTCCTTTTTGAAGCACCCCGTCCACTTGTGTGGTTTCGTAGTCGGTGCGATGGTCCTTGACCAGTTTGTAGGGATTTAAGACGTACGAGCGGATCTGACTCCCCCACTCCGGCTTGGTTTTGGTGCGGAGCTTATCGAGCTCCTGGACGCGCTCTTTTTCCATCAGCTGGATGAGCTTCGCTTCAAGGATTGCCATTGCGCGGGCGCGATTCTGGGATTGTGAGCGCTCTACCTGCGATGCGGTTACGGTGCCGGTGGGAATGTGAACGATGCGCACCGCCGTTTCGACTTTGTTGACGTTCTGGCCGCCGGGGCCCGAGGAGCGGAAGAATTCCACCTTCAGATCCTCGTCCTTGATCTGCAGCGTGTGCTCCTGAATTACCGGCATTACTTCCACCAGCGCAAACGACGTATGACGCAAGCTCTGTGCCGAAAACGGAGAAACGCGCACCAAACGATGCACGCCGCTTTCTTTTTTCAGATATCCGAACGCATAACTCCCCTTGACCTCGAATGTGATGTTTTTGAGCGGAACGCGTCCCGTGCGCGCTTCCTGCGATTCTTCGGTGGAATCGATGACGGTTGTCTTCCACTTGTTCTTGTCGGCATACGCTTTGTACATCAGATACAGCATGTGCACCCAATCGGCGGCATCCTGTCCCCCGGCGCCCGCGTGGATGGAAACGATAGCGTCGTTTTTATCCCACGTTCCACCGAATAAGCGCTTGATTTCCAGTTCGCGAATTATTTTTTCCGTCTGCCCCAGCGTTTTTTCGTCAATCCGGTCAGGCTCCTTTTCCATTTCCGTAACCTGCGCGGACGCTTTTTCGTATGCTTCTGTCAGCGCCTGCAATTCGCCCAATTCTTTGATGAGCGGTTCCATCGCCGCGCGCCTGTTCCACGCGTCGGGCTGCTGCATCAGATATTCGATTTCCTTGATGCGATTTTTCTTTGTGTATACGTCAAAGCCAGCCTCCTAGCTGGCGGAGGCGGACCGAAAGATCCTTATATCGCAGTTCGTATTCTTTGTGAAGCATGGTGCACCGCGCTGTTTACTCCTTTTCTGCCGTCCATTCCTTTCGGAACAGTTTTTCCACCGTGGGACGCAGGTCTCCATTTCTGGTTAATGGTCGGAGAGTCTGCTCGAACATGTAGTCGTCTTTGAGCAAAGATTCTCTGACTTCTTTACTTAGATTGCGGTGTTCCTCGATGAATTTGATCAGCCATTCCGCATCTTTTGTACGTCCGCTTGAATCGGTGACGCTCCCCGCTTCGCGGAGCGCGGTGTACAACTCATCGAAGTTCTGGATATTGTCGAACCTACCCGGTTCGCTCTCTTTTTCTTTCTGTTCCTGCGGCGTGTTTTGAATTGTTTCTTGCCTTTTTTCCGGTGTTTCCCCAAACCACTTGAATATACCCATATAGTGTTTGTTATTGATATTTTGTACTATACCATAAATGTGAGCGCATTGCAAAACTCTTTATTTCACGCGGGGCGCGTGCTACAGTTGCTTTTATGAAACTGCCGAAGTAGCTTGACGGTAGACCTGCCCGCCGTAGCCCGAAGGGCGAAGGAGGGGCAATCGCTTTCGCCCCGTCACTTATAAGTGCCGAAGTAGCTCAGCGGTAGAGCAACGCTTTCGTAAAGCGTGGGTCGGGAGTTCGAATCTCCCCTTCGGCTCATTAAAATAAGTGACGGGGTGAATAAAGCGTGGGTCGTGGGTTCGAGTCCCACCTTCGGCTCAGACGTTTTCTACATCCTCAGCCGCAGCAGAATATCCTGTTCCACCACTGCGCGGTCTTTGCCGTGCGCTGCAAACGATTTTTCCTTGAGCTCCTGGATGCGGGTCTGGCTGGGAGTCGGATGCGGCAGGATGCGGATATTGAAGGGTCTGGTTGTGGTGTTGTTGATGAGGATTTTTACGTATGCGTTGAAGTTATCGATGTTGACAAGATCGCCTGTCCCGAACACCGGCTCGAACTGCTTGACCAGGAATTCGGCGTCCTGAGGGCCGACTCTGAACGCGATAATTGAACCGACGTTTCCGAACACCGCGTCACGGATTTTCTCGGTCAGCTGTGCGATAAACTGATGAGCGATGGTGAGATTGAGGCGGTACTTTCGCGCCTCGGAAAGAATCGTCGAGATGGAGTCGGTGGTGAAGTTTTGAAACTCGTCGATGTAGAGATTGAAATCACGGCGCTTCTCCTGCGGCATGTCGGTTCGCGACAGCGCCGCCATCAGGAATTTGCCCGTAAAGATCATCCCCAGCAGATCGGCGTTGATGTCTCCGATGCGTCCCTTGGAGAGATTCACCAGAAGGATTTTCCCCTTGTCCATAATCTGGCGGAAATTAAACGCGGACTTCGGCTGCCCGATGATGGGACGCATGTAGTCGTTGGCGATGAAATTGTTGAACTTGGAGGTGATGTAGGGAGCCATGTTGGCAAGCGATGCCTCGCCTCCCACCTTGACTGCTTCTTTGGTCCAGAAATCGATTACAACGGGATTTTTAATCCGTGCAAGTTTCTTTTTGCGAAACTCTTCATCGGTGAAAATCCGTGGGACCTCAATCAGCGTCGCCGCCTCGGCGCGCGCGTCTTCCATCAGAAGCAGGAGTGCATTTCGCATGTACTGCTCAAACATCGGCCCCATTGTCTCGGCAAGGAACAAGCGATTGAAAATACTCTGAATCTCGTTGACGATAAACGTCTTTTCCTCCGGTCGGTTGAAGTCGTACTCGAGCATGTTGAGTCCGATGGGGCGCTGGATAAATCCGGGATCGAACACAATGACATCGTCTTGTCGCTGAGGCGGCACCAGTCCCAGAACGGCTTCCACAAAGTCGCCGTGCGGGTCAAGCACCGCCACGCCTTTACCCGCCTCAATGTCGCGGCAGACCATGTTCTCCATCAGCGTGGTTTTTCCTACGCCGGTCTGCCCGACGATGTACACATGGCGGCGGCGGTCATCGTCGGCAAGGCGCACTGGCTTGATCTCACCGCGAAACACGCTTTCGCCCACGAGCGTTCCTTGGGGCGAAAGATTGGGCGGAGGTGCGGCCTCTTTCGCTTTCAGCCACTTTATTTTCGGAGAAAGCGTTGACGATGAAGGCAGATGAAAAAGTCCCGCCAGCTCCTCGGTGTTGAGGATCATTGACTGCGACGCATCAAACTCCCGGAAGGAAAATTGATACGCCAGTTTCTTGAAGTTTTTTGCTTTAACGACCTTCAATTTGTTTCGGAGCGGCGCTTCGAACTGCGAAAAGGCGCTGGTAATGCTTTGGATGATGCTGTCGGTCTGAAACGAGCTGACTGCGGAAACTAGTACGCGGTAGTTGACTTGAACCAGCGGCTTTGCAATTTTATGCTCCAGTGCTTTGATTGTCTCTTCGTCAACAATCGACGGTTTTTTCTCTTTCTTTGCATCCTGGCGTGACTGGGTGCTCGTGAAAATTGTCTCAAGGTCTTCAAGGTTAAGTGAAAATCTGGATGCGATCTTTTCAAACGGCTCGCCTTTCTTCAGTCCGTTGATGATGCCTACGATGCGCTTTTTATGGGCCGGGTCGGCTGTCCGCATCAGCACCTGGAGCGCGGCTCCCTCCCCTACTTCGTTGATTTTTGAGAGGCCGCTGACGATGGGAGAAAACGTATCAACGTCGGCCTCAAGGTACGTGCGTAGCGGCAGTGCGTAATGTTTGTCCTGAGAGAGCCACAGTCCCGTATGATACCCCTCCGGTTGGAAGATGTTGTACTCGTGTGCCTCCGTTATCGAAACGTCTTTGAACAATCCCTCAACCTGTCTGCTGACTGATGCGACTTGGGCTTGCGGCACGGCGACGTAGAAGTGAATTTCTTCGCCTACGTGATGCACTGCCGCCTCAAGCGTCGTTGATTGTTTTCCCGAGGCAAGAATTCCCAGCAGCTGCTCCGAAAGATTGATTTCGTTTTTGAAATCAGTCGGTTTATCGGCTGCAGCCGTTTGTTGCGGCAGGCGTATGAGCAACAATTTACGGTTCAGCATCAGGCGCAGCTTCTGCTTACGCCATGCGTGTAGGCCAAACACGGTGAGGCCGACGCCCACTGTTCCGATGATTGCTATGGCGCTGTAGACGAGCGCAGTTTCCATTGGTGTGGCGCTAGAGCAAGTTGCGCTTCTTAAGTTCTTCGGCCAGCGTCTCGGCGAGCATATCGTGGTACAAATCGATGACAAACGGCCCGTGCTTTGCCGCTACGTTGATGCCGTGCGATATGCCTTTCTGAAACGTCAGTTCAACCAGTTGCTGTGCGATGGCTTTGTCTTCTGCTCGCATCGTATCCCCGTACTGCGGAAGATACGAAGAGTCCGTTTTCTGCGTTGTTTGATCTGACGCGGTCGCCACAGCGGCGGGTTGAATCGCCTGCGTTTTCTCCTTGAGGATTGTGACAATGACTTCCTTGTCGGATGAGGGTGCACGCTGTTCCGGTGCCTGCTCCCGCTTCTCCTGAACTGCTTGAGCAAGTTCCTTGTAGTTGATAGTATTGATGTTGGTGTCCTGATTCATATGAAAAAACTACAGCGTTTGCTTTCTTCTCCGCTTTTCCTGCTTGTCGTCGTTGTTATTATAGCAACTTTCCTTCGCCTCAACAATTTGGCGACCGTGCCGCCGGGGTTGTATCCGGATGAGGCGATGAATGGGAACAATGCTCTTGAGGCGTTGCGGACGGGCGACTTTCGTGTGTTTTATCCCGAAAACAACGGTCGTGAGGGGTTGTTTATCAATATCCAGGCGCTTTCGGTGGCGATTTTTGGCAACGAACCGTGGGCGCTTCGGGTGGTAAGCGTGCTGTTCGGCATTCTAACGGTAATCGGCGTCTACTGGGCGACGCGCGAGTTGCTGAACGGTCATCCCCGCAGAGAGCTTATTGCGCTTGCCGCTGCGTTTTTCGTGGCGACAAGCTTCTGGCATCTGAATTTTTCGCGTATCGGCTTTCGGGCGATTATGGCGCCGGCGTTTCTGACGTGGTCCGTCTATTTTCTGACAAGGTCTTTCAACCGCGCTGCACGTAAACGTCCGGTTTCAGATGGCGAAACACCCGCGGCCGCCGATACTCAACCGCCGAACGCTTACAAAACCGGATTTGGCGCTTTGTTATTGTCCGCCGTGGGTGGTCTTTTGTACGGTCTTGGCATGCATTCTTATCTGGCGTATCGCGCCACGCCGCTGGTGATTTGTGCGATTGTTTTTATGTACTGGAAGTGGCGCATGCTTTCCTTAAAACAAATCGTGCCTCTCTTTACGGTGTTTGTCGTAACGGCGCTGGTTGCGTTTGCGCCGCTGGGCATTTATTTTATCCAGCATCCGCAGGACTTTATGGGGCGCACCTCGCAGGTATCCGTGTTTGCATCGCTGACACCCGTGAAAGATTTTCTTTTTA
>CAYGZT010000016.1:0-11286 GCA_964354445.1 uncultured Candidatus Saccharibacteria bacterium | reverse complement strand
AACACCCGCTGGGGCGCTGCCAGCCGCGTCACCGCACTCTTGGTGATAAGACCATGATAGTCAAGCCCCGGCGAGAGCAGGACCGCCGCCGCCAGGCTTCTGTCACGCGCCAAGGCATCCAGTGCAAGGTTTGCGCCGATCGATGCTCCCACGATAACAATGTGATCTTTAGATGCTCCTTGCGTCTCAAGAAACACAAGCGCTGCGTCAACATCCTGGCGCGATGTCTGGTGCTCAAGCTCCGAAAACGACTCATACCCTTGAGGTCCTCCCTGCGACTGGCCGTGTCCTCGAAGATCGACGGCAAGTCCCGCATATCCTGACAGTGCAAGAAGCTGCGCAAGAGGCACGAAGCTTTCTTTGGTTGCCCTCATCATATGAAGATACAGAATCCACCCGCGAGGACTTTCTACACTAAAAAAGTCAGCCGTAAGACGAACGCCATCCGCGGTGACCAGTGATAGCGTCTCCATGCCATTTGACACTTCCTCTTGAGGCGGTGCCGCGGGGTTTTGCTGCGGTATCAGAAAGACAATATCAGCAAGTCCGATAATCGTCACCAGCCCCAGCAACACTGCCACAATCCAGCGACCTTTCTTAGCGAACTTCATAGAGTACCGTCACGTAGGCAGTCACCTTCTGGCTGCCCGGTTCGATAGTCGGCGGAGTAGGTGCACTCCCCCCGCCCATGCCGTACATGGCTGCTTTCTCAAGACCGGAATAGTAGACCGACCCACCGCTCTCACTGACGGTAATGACGCGAACCAGACGCAGACTATTCTGCAACGCCATCGACGATGCTTTCTCTCGAGCCCGATCAAACGCCTGCTTTCGAGCTTCGGAAAGATACTTCTCGGGATCATCGATGCCAAACGACGGCCCGCTGACCTGATTGATGCCCACACCGGCAAGCTCGGTTAGAATGGGAGAGATGAGCGTAAAGTCGCGAATCTTGACCTCAACCGACTGCGTAAGCCGGTATGAAGCAATAGACGGCACAAAACTTTCCGTCCATTTAGTCGGCTGCGTATAAACCGGCTCAAGGGAGTACTGTGCCGTCTTGATGTCCACCTCGGGAATTCCTTTGGCTTTCACGCGCGCAATTGCTTCGTTGACCTTCTGGTTATTCTTGTCAACAATGGAAGCAATATCTACCCCTTCCGAAATAACCGAGAAGGTAACGGTAGCAATATCCGGTTTGACGACCACCTCACCCGTTGCAGACGCTGAAAGTGTCTGCGACGGCATCAGCGACGCCCCGTATTGTGCAAGCGGTCCCCACACAACCACGTAGAGCGCCAGAACTGCAACGACCACCAAAAACACCGACAGTGCCCGATACAACATTGATTTTTCTTTTTCCATAGTATGACCGTTACGATTACTACTGATAACACATACGCCGCATACCCGCAAATGTGACGGGACGTCTCACCGCACCCCAGTCGCTATCCCCCTTCCAGCACCGCCTTTATAATCCGTTTCACATCGGGTAGCCGCAAACTTGCTGAACCGACCAGAAATCCATCCGTGCCGCTCTCGCGCGCAAACGCGCCGACATTCTTTGCGGAAACGCTGCCGCCGTACAAAACGGCTGCCTTAAGCCAGCCGTTTTCCGACAGCCATCGCCGTATCGCCGCAATCACGCGCCTCGTATGCCCAACATTCGTTTTCTTGTCGCCGCCGATCGCCCAGACCGGTTCGTAGGCAACAACGAGTTGTTTTTTTAAACCGGTCCCCGCAAGGCTTTTTTGTAGCTGCTGTATAACGGCTCGCCGCGCCGACACAAACGATGACCGTCTCCGCTCTCCCACACACAGCACCGGCGTGATGCCGACACTCCCGAGTGCGGAAACTTTCCGAGCGATCAGCGCGTCGCTTTCCCCAAACAGATACCGCCGCTCCGAATGGCCGACGATGCAGTACCGCACGCCCACGCTTTTGAGCATAGGCGCCGATATTTCTCCCGTGAATGCACCCTCTTTTTCAGCCGCCACATTCTGCGCCGCAAGCGCGCCGCGCTGCAGCGGTGCCAGCAACGAAAGGTACACTGCCGGAGGTGCGACAAAAACGTTCCTGCGTGTATTCCTCAGACGGCATATGTTACGCGCCAAGCGCACGGCTGCCGTGCGCGTCGGCGGGTTCATTTTCCAGTTGAATATCACCAGTTTCTTCATATCGTCTCTTATCTCCGCTCTCGCCTGACACGGATCGATGGGGGTTTCCCACTTCTCACTTTTTCCAGTTTTGTTGCCGCGAACACGGCACTGCAAAACTGAGAATCCCGTGATCAGCCGCAGGCGGATTCTTCGAGGCTACTTTTTACTTTCCCCCATTCTACCACCAAAGTGATGGCTCAGCCAATAAACTCCAGCTACGATAATCGCCGCTAAAATCACGACGTCAAACTGCCTAAAATATTTTTCAAGAACCGTCCAATTGTCCCCCAGAACCTTGCCAAAATAAGTCAGGGTAAAAGACCAGATGAGGGAACCGATAAAGGTCAGGGAACAGAACTTGAGAAAATTCATTTTCCCCAATCCGGCGGGAAGCGAAATAAACGTTCTGACAATCGGAAGCATTCTTGAAAAAAATACCGAAACCGAGCCGTATTTTTTAAAGAACCTCTCGGCTTTTTCCAAAAAAGAATCGGGAATCAACAGTTTGAACAAATAAAACTTCTGGCGGTTTTTGACTATGGAAGCGGCCAGCAGATAAGAAACAACAGACCCGAAAAGGTTGCCCAACGCTCCGATTACCGCTATCGGCCAAAACCCGAAAATCCCTCTGGAGACCAGAAACCCGGAAAACGGCATTATTATTTCGGAAGGAATCGGAATGTTGGCGCTTTCTAAAGTCATCAGAAAAAAAACGCCCCAGTAGCCGGCGGATGTAATGACCGCAACAGTAAGCTGCGCAAGAAATGCCAGAATCTGCCCAATCATAGCACCGTCTCTACCGAGCGCTTCTTAAAATGCGAGCTGCGTCTTCGGGAAAAACTGGGTTGATTTCGACACCCGTCCCCAGTTCAAAACCGGCCGAGATATTTGACTTGGGAATGACTTCTGCATGCCAGTGGTAGTGTTTGTATTTCTTCTTATTGAATATCGGGGCGGTATGGATAAAAAAGTTGTAATCGGGAGCGCCCAGCTTCCTTGACACCGAAGTGAGGACTTTTTTGAGCGCCAGCGACATCTGCTTCATAAGATTGCCGCTGGAATCCTCAAAGTAGGGCTGGTGTTTGAGGGGGAAAATATTAACCTGATAGGGTTCCTTGGCGGCAAACGGCACAAAAGCGACAACGCCATCCTTTTTATAAACGATTCTGGTTCTTTCTTTGAGTTCGTTTTTTATAATGTCGCAATGGATGCATCTTTTATGCAATTGCCAGTAATGCTTTGAATGCTCCAAAGACCGGCCGATGGCATTGGGCACGACTGGCAGAGCCAGTATCTGATAGTGGGGATGATAGATTGTCGCTCCGGCGTTGGGCCCGAAGTTCTGGAATACCGAAACGTAGCGGACGCAGCCGTCGGCTATCATCTCTTTGTACCTTTTGATGAAGGCCTTCAGAACATCGGCCGCTTCCGCGTCGGAAAGCTGATGATACGTTTTATGATGATCGCGGGTCACCAGCAGGTCATGATGGCCGACGCCGGAAGCCACTGTGTACATCCCATGTCTAAAAGAAGAAGCGCACGTCCGATAGCGGTGAGTCAGAACCGGAAATCTGTTGGGCAGAACTTGGAGCCGCCATTTCTCAAGAGGAGCTTCTTCCGGAAACCAAAAATGAGGAATATCGTTGCCCGCCTTCTGAGGGTTTTCAAAAGGACACTGCTTCTTGGGAGAAGCGACTCTTTTTACGTAAGACGTCCCAAAATCATTGGGTCTTTTGGCTTTTTTAGGGGCAATCAGCACCCATTCCCCGGTGGTTGAGTGATAACGAAGTTCGGATTGGTTATTCATAATTCATCGTTCGGCATTTTTTATTCTATTCTCATAGTACCATTCAAAGATTTTCTGCGCTACCGGAACGGCGTTCAAGCTCCCCTCCCGCGCATCCTCAATCAACACCAAAACCGCAATCTGTTTTGGCGCAGATATACGCCGATCTAAACGCTGATTCTCGCTGATATTTTTATCCGCGTTTATCTGCGAGTTTTCCTTATCAGCGTTCATCTGCGATTCCTCCTGCGGAGGAATGTTATAGCCGACAAAGAAGGCGTTGGTTTTTTGGTTATTCTCAATCTGGGCGCTTCCGGTTTTTGCGGCAATCGTCATGGGAATTGAGGAGAGAAGATAAGCGGTACCGTAGTCCTTGCGCACGGCATCAAGCAAGCCGGTCTCAACTTCATCAAAACTTTCTGCTTTTTTCACCTCCATCCTGTCAGCCGATGAAGCGCGCTCAAACGCAACATTTCCTGATGCATCCTTGATGGTGCGGACCACAAAGGGCCGCACGAGTGCTCCGCGCGTCGCCACACCCGTAATCGAACGCAAAAGCGCCAGCGGCGATACGAGAAGGTCCCCTTGCCCGATTGACACGTTATAGGTGTCCCCCAGCCGCCAGATGTCGCCGGTACGCACCTCTTTGGTGGCAGGATCGGGAAGAAATCCTTCCGTTTCTCCCACCAGATCAATGCCGGTCTTGGTAGCCACAAGAAACTTCTGCCAGTACTGTTTGAGTCGCTCGATGCCAAGACCTTTCAGGCCTTCGTAACCTCCGCCAACTTCATAGAAGTAGACGTTGCTTGAGCGCGCCAAAGCGGAGTACAGATTCACCCACCCGTGCGGCCTCCAGTCGACGAACCGAGACGGCTTGTCGGGGTTGTACGGATTGGGGATTTCAATGTATCCGATTGAGAGAATTGAGTGCAGCGGATTAATAACTCCCTCCTCAAGCGCTCCAAATGCAACCAGCGGCTTGATGGTTGAGCCCGGGCTGTAGACGCCCGAGATAACCCGATTGAAGGTGGGGCGCAGGCGGTTGACAAAAAGATCGGAGGTGAGCGTGTTGTTGTCGTACGAAGGCAAACTGACCAATGCAAGCACTTCACCGGTCTGGGGATTGATCGCAAGACCGGCCCCCGATGTCCGTCCCAGTACGCGCAGCTGCTTCTCAAGCGTTTCATAGAAGTACCGCTGCAGATCTCCGTCAATAGCGGTGATCAGCGAATTGCCTGCCACAGGGTCGCGAACTGTTTTTTGGTCAATGGTCGCTCCGCGCACGTCTCGAAACACAAGTGCAACGCCGTTTTCTCCCCGCAGTGCCTCGTCGTATGATGCTTCAAGACCGCTCTTGCCGATCTCGTCGTTTAAAAGCAGCGCGGAGTCGCGCGAAAGATCGTCGGGGCTGACCATGCCCGTGTAGCCCACAAGGTGTGAAAAAATTGTCCCTTCAGCGTAGCGGCGCGAAAAATTCTCCTCCACCACAACCTCCCGCCGATTTAACTGCCGAAGCGCCACCACCTGCGACAGCAAAAGATCCCGTGCGAGCGGAAAGTATGCCTGATGTTCAAGATCAACTTCAAGAACGCTCCGGTGTACTTCATCAATGTCAAATGGGACGATCGAAGAAATGGTCTCAAGCGTATGACGTACTGAGCCGGGTTCCCTCAGCAATTCCGAGAGATTTAAGCTCACCGAAAAACTCGGTTCGTTGGAAACGAGCGATTTCCCGAAACGGTCATAGATAATCCCCCGCGGCGCATGCACAATAACTTGCTGACCAGCGTTGGCAAGAGCCCGTTCCCGGTAAAAAGCTCCTCCAAGACCGTCCAGAAAAACAACCCGTCCCAGAGCCGCACATCCAACTGCGACGGCAACAATGAGAAGCCCGCGCAATGCAGCGTGTGAAAAAGGACGCTCGATAACCTCAAACCCTCGTGAAAGATCGTCCAGCACCGCTTCCTCTAAGAAAATTTCTTTTCGAGCCATATACCTAAACTGAACAGCGCAATTCCAACGGCGCTATTATAGAGAAACTCGACAACGAACGGAATACTCGCAGCCGCACTCACGCCAAGCACCGTAATCCAGAACAGCGTCTGCCCCGCCAAAATACAAATTAAAAGCACCGGTACCGTGCGGCGAAAGAAAATCAGCCGTATGATGACAAACGACACTACTCCCGCCAGTGCCAGCGCACCGTACTCAATCTCAAGAAAAGGACTGTAACGGACCCACGCCACCACCAGCACGAGAAACAGAGCATATATCACGGGCACGGGAACAAAGAAGGCGAGTACGACAACCAGCACCAACAAAACATTCGGCTTCAGACCCTGCAGTTGCCAGAAAAAACACCATAGTGCTACCGAAATCAAAAAAAGCAGCAAAGCGGCGGGAAACGATGTGAGTTTAAAATGCAGCATTGGCAGGTGATGGCGTTACCAATACATCCCGTACATCCGCCAGCACATACGGCACCGCTACTTCCGCTTCGATAAAAGCGCCCGACGCGTCATCATGCACCAGTGAAACGGTCCCCACCAGCAGCCCGTACGCCAATGAAGGGTGAGTGGTGTACACCGCATCGTTCGTCTTCACCGGCTTGTTTTTATCAATAAGTGTGACGCGCGGCGAAAGTCCTCCTTCCAGCAGGCCATCCACCTCTTCCGCTCCAACGCGCACCGGAAGGGAAAAAGACGGATCAAACACCGTTATCACTTCGCTGGTAGTGCGGCTCACGCGTACGACTTTCCCCATGAACACGCGCGGACTGAACAAAACGCCGTCGCCGATCTCTACATTCTGTGCGGCGCCGGCGGTGATATAGAGCGTACTTTTGATATTGAACGGATAGAGTGAAAAAACTTTTGCCGATGTCAGCGTGATTCTTTGCTCCGATTGCGTTTGCGCGCCGGCAACCAATTGCGCGCGCAACGTTGCATTCTCTTTTTTCAGCGCGATATTTTCATCCACCAGTGCCGACAGCGACGCAAGACGAGTCAGGTCACGCACCACAAAACCGAGACGTTGTCCTACCTCTCCGTACGCGACGAGCGCCGCCACGCCGCAGACGATAATCAGTGCGACTATAAGCCGCCGCATAACACATCTATCTACTCGATCGTAACCGGTTTAACCGACACCGAAAACACATGTTGGTACTGATCAAGATTCTCAATAGCGACTCCCGTGCCGCGTACCACACAGGTGAGCGGATCGTCAACTAAAACGGTTTTGACGCCGATCTCTTTCTCAACCAACTGGTCCATTCCGTGCAGCAGACTCGCTCCGCCCGAAAGATAAATGCCGCGCCGCAAAATGTCACCCGCAAGCTCGGGCGGCGTCTTCTCAATCGTGTCGCGAATCGTTTCAATAACCTGCTTCAGTGACGGCGTCAGCGCAAGCCGAACCTGTGCGTCCTTGATAATCACCTCCCGCGGCAGCCCCGAGGAAAGGTCTCTGCCTGCAATGGTCATTTCGAGTTTTTTGGAAAGCGGCAGCGCCGAGCCGATTTCGGTCTTAACGCGTTCCGCGGTAAGTTCTCCGATCGCCATTTTAAATACATCTTTTACGTACTGTACGATATCCTCGTTAAACCTGTCGCCGGCAATTTTCAAGCTCCGTGACACTACTACCCCGCCCATGGAAATCACGGCGATCTCCAGGGTTCCCCCTCCAAAATCAATAACCATTGTCGCCGCGGGCTCGTCGATGGGAAGCCCAGCCCCCAGCGCAGCGGCAATGGGTTCTTCAATAAGATACACCGTTGAAACACCCGAGGAGACAACTGCGTCTTCAACCGATTTGCGTTCAACTTCGGTGACGTTGGTGGGAACGGCAACAACCGCGCGCACATAGCGCGCCAGCGAACCGCTTCTGATTCGCCGGATGAAATGTTTGAGAATTTCCTGCGCGGTTAAAAAGTCGGATATCACACCGCCGACCAGAGGACGTATGACGTCGATGTGGGCGGGGGTGCGCCCTAGCATCCGCTGCGCCTCCGCTCCAACAGCGATAATCTGGCTCGTTTTGTTGTTGACGGCCACAACCGTCGGCTCGTTGATGACAACCCCCTGCCCTCTCAGATACACCAGCGAATTTGCGGTTCCCAGATCAATCCCGATGTCAGTTCTAAAGCGATCAAAAAAGCCCATAGTGTCAGCGCTTACAATACTTCTGAACAGCAGAAAAATCAACCACGCGGGACCGGTTTGCAGTCCGCTCCTTGAGCTCAATCTTGGTGCCCGTTTTTACGCTCACTACCAGCCGAAGCGGGATTCCTACAAGATCGCTCTCGGCAAATTTCTCCCCCGCGCTTGGGCCGATACGATCGTCAAAGAGCGCCTCGATGCCGGCATCGGTCAGTTTCTGATATACACTCTGCGCGCGCTTTGCAATTGCAGTGTTTTCTTTTTTGTTCGGTCCAAACAGTGCAATCAGATGCACGTCAAACGGTGCGACCGATTGCGGCCAGGTAAGACCTCGATCGTCGCAGAAAGCTTCCGCAAGCGTTCCCATCAGGCGGGAGACGCCGATGCCATAACATCCCATGACGACCGGCCGCTGTACACCGTGTGCATCTTTATACATCATCGAAAACGGCTCGGAATATTTGGTGCCCAGGCGAAAGATGTTGCCCACCTCGATGGCGCGCCGATGCTGAAGGGGTTTGGCACACAAGGGACACGGTGAATTCTCGCCGCTGGTGTTGATCTCGCTGTTTTGAGCAAAGTTGCACGCAGGGCAAAAGACAACCGTATCTTCGCCGTTTGGATGGAATACCTGAAACTCGTGCGAAAATTTCGAAAACGTCCCCCCGGACGCCTCGACCACATACGTGCTCAACCCCAGCTCCTTGAAAATTCTGGTGTACGCGCCAGTCGCATCCCGATAGTAACGGTCAAGCGCGGCGGTATCGGCATGAAACGAGTAGAGGTCTTTCATGATAAACTCCCGGCCTCGCAAGAGCCCTGATTTGGGCCGCGGTTCGTCGCGGAATTTGACCTGTATCTGATAGAGTCCCAGAGGCAGGTCTTTGTACGAAAAAACCACTCGCTGAGCGGTGGGGACGACAATTTCTTCGTGCGTCGCTCCCAGTGCGTACTCTCGCTTATCGCGTGCGATGATTTTGAACAATGCATCAAACGTCTCCCACCGTCCCGTTGTCATCCATGCTTCTTTGGGAGTAAGGGCGGGCATCAGAATCTCATGCGCGCCCAATGCGTTCATATGCTTTCGTACAATCGCCTCGATCTTTCTGATAACTCTAAGCCCCAGCGGCAGATACGTGTACACGCCTGCCATCACTTTCTCCACAAATCCCGCGCGAATCAAAATCCGCGCATTGGATGCTTCCTCATCACGCGGGAATTCCTTACGAATAAACTTAGGAAAGCTGGACTGGCGCATAAAACCTGTTCGGATGATACCATAAAAAACGCCCGACGCAAAGGAGCGTCAGATAAACGTGCGGAGGAGAAATTCTAAAACCGACTATAACAACTTCCCGATATCCTGCGCCGTCACGTACACCAAGAACACCACCAGCAACGCGAGGCCGACGGCGTTGACGATGCGCTGCGCTTTCGCGCTCACCGGCGATCCTTTGATCTTCTCAATCCCCAGAAACACCAGTCGTCCCCCGTCAAGCGCAGGAAACGGAAAAATGTTGAGCGCCGCCAGATTCAGCGAGATGATGGCGACAAGGTTTGCGAGAAACACGATACCCAGCCCGCTGGCGCGGGATGTTGCTTCAAAGATTCCTACGGGTCCGGACACGTATGCAAGCAAATTCTCTCCCCCAAAAATACTCGCTATCAACTTAAACAGCATGGCAAAAATAAAACTGAACAGCTTGGCGCTGTAGACAAGCGACTCCCACAGGGCTTGAGGTAGCGACATACGATCAAAACCGCCCTGTACCACAGTAACACCAAGCGCTCCCTCACCTTCGGGGGGATCGCGGCGGGGTACAACGGTGACCGAGCGCCGCTGACCGTCATGTTCAATCCCAAGCGCTACCTCCTTCCCTCGTTGCGCATTAATAAATGCCACAAAATCGTCGGTGCCGGCGAAATCACCTCGAATAATGTCTCCGCTTACGATGCCTGCCGTCTGGGCAGGAGAGCCGGGTGCAATGTCGGCGACCACAACCATGCGCTCGCTCCCTACCAGAAAAACCCCCGCCAGGATCACCCACCCCACGAGAAAGTTCATGACGACTCCCGCACACAGCACTACCGCCCGCTGCCACAGCGGCTTATTGAAAAAAAGCCGATGCGGAGGAACCGCATCAGGCAAAGCAGCACCGGAGGGCGCATAGATTTTCTCAACGATCACCTCCCGAGCAGAATATTCGCCGCCGCGGGCAATGGCAACGGCTTCAGAAACCTTCTCAACCACAACAACGGGTTCTTCCTCATGCTGTTGAGTATGAGGAACATGCGCCTCGCCGGCATCCTCTCCGGCTATTTTTACAAACCCGCCCAGCAGAACAGCGTTGACACTCCAGACCGTCTCGCCTTTTTTATACGAAAAGATTCTGGGAGGAAAGCCGATGCCAAATTCCTCAACCCAGATCCCGAATTTCTTTGCAGCTAAAAAATGCCCGAGCTCATGGGCAATGATCAACACCGCAAGAACAACAATGAAGATGATGAGGTCTGTTATCATCGTTCAAAAATTCCTCACGCAGTTATCCACTGATCTCATTTACTTTCCGTCCAACGGCATCTTCAACCTGTTTGTTAAACACGTCCATTGCCTCCTGAATCTTCTCCATTGCTTCAAAACGATCGTCCTCCGTGATGTCTCCTGTTTTCTTCTGCGCATCGACTTCTTTTTTTGCTTCATCCCTCAGCATCCGCGACTTGATGCGTACTTCCTCTGCTTTGCTCCTTACCAGCTTGATGATCTCATCGCGACGCTCTTGGGTGAGTGGAGGAAAAGCGACGCGCACAAGCGTACCTTCGCTTGCAGCATTCAGGTTCAGTTTCTCAGAGATCGTTTTCTCAACAGCTCTGACCGCGCCCGCATCCCATACACTCACCTGAATCTCGCGCGGCGGGACAATGATAATAGAAGCCAATTGTTTAAGAGGAGTCTGCTGGCCGTAGTAGTCAACAACAATATCTTCCACCAGTGCCGGTGTGGGGCGCGAGCCGCGAATGGATGCAATGTCTCCTTTAAAATGCTGCTGTGCCTCTCCAAGCTTCTTGGTCAAACCCTCGACAACATCCATGGTGCCCATTGTAACGCAGCACCCGCGCTAAAAGCAATGAGAAAAACCGCACAGCGGCTCCACCTACATGCTCAACACAATACGATCCCCCGTAA
>CAYGZT010000015.1:0-6154 GCA_964354445.1 uncultured Candidatus Saccharibacteria bacterium | reverse complement strand
CATACGTACACAGAAAAAGAGATGCTCTACAAAAGACAAAAGCTCCAATGCACGGAGCTTCTGCCTTAAGAGATTCTTGCCAGTTCCTACGGCCTCACTCCGCGGATGTCTCATGGAGACGGCGGCAAGAATATCCTCTATAGACGTGCGTCCAGCATAGCACGGATGCGTGCGAGTGTGAAGTCAAAATCGAGCCAGCTGTGCAAAAGTAAAATCAGAAAGATGCGAACAGGAAATTTAAGAAACTCAGTATGTGCCGATATGTCTAGGAATTCACGATCGTGAATTCCTAGACATTTTAAATTGGCATCTGTTCTCAGTTCTAGATTTCAAAAAGAAGACCCCGGAGTACCGGGGCCGGGAGGAGAAGATGCGGGTCATGTCACTCTCCTCCGTTTAGGTAGTTCACCATTGTTCTCTCCGAAGATCTCCCAAAGCTGACCTTTACTTCGAGTTCATCGAGAGTCGCCTCAGCTCTCTGTTCCAGTCGACCGAGAACGGAGAGCGCGGCGAAGATGAGCTCTTGAGGCGTAAGGATTCTATCCTCGTCCGTTGGTGTGCGGATATTGTTGATACAAGCGCTTTCACTCATTGCGACCTCCCCATGTGCGTTCCGGGTGCTATGGTATCACTCTTTACTTTTCAGTCAACTTATTCGTATCGCAGTGCTTCAATGGGACTTTTTTTAGCCGCCTGCTGTGCCGGAAAGATACCGAATATAAGTCCGGTGCCGCCGGCTACCGCAAGCCCCAGCAACATTCCCTGCGTCGAGAAGACGAACGGAAACTGAATCCCCGTTGCGTATGCGGCAACAACGGTAATCAAGCCGGTAATTGTCATCCCGCACACGATGCCGATAACACCGCCGATGCCAGTTAAAAACAGCGCCTCGATAAGAAATTGAGCGAGAATATTCCGATTTGTCGCACCTAGTGCCTTGCGCAGTCCTATTTCACGCGTTCGCTCCGTCACCGATACCAACATGATATTCATCACGCCAACACCGCCTACCACCAGTGAAATTGCCGCAACCATCGTAAGAAACGCGGTAATAGCTCCCAACACGCTGTCGATAATTTTAATTGAATCTTCCATGGTGTTGACCATGAAATCATCTTTCTGGGGGTCGTCGATATCGTGGTTATCACGGAGCGTTTGCTTAATATCTTTTACAACACCGGGGACCGTCTCGGGAGAACTTGCCTCAACGGCAATTTCATGAAAATGTCTGATGCCAAGAATGTCTTCCTGCGCCGTTGTATAAGGCACCAGCACAATACCTTCAACAGAAGCGGCCATCATAGCGCTTTTTGCGGTCATAATGCCGACGACTCTCAACTTTTTGTCTTTTATTTTTATTTTCTGACCGATGGGAAGAGTGTCACCGAACAATTTCTCGACTACATCGGTGCCAATGAGCGCAACGTCAGCTCGTGCATCAACATCCTCCTGTGTAAATGCTTCACCCTGACTGCATTCAATCTGATACACGTCAAAGATTCCCCCGTCGCCCCCCCATATCGTCCCTCCGTAGGTTTCCGAGCCGTAGGTAACCGTCACCGATCCCATCACGGTTGGAGTCACCGATATCGCGTCAGGAACGTTTGATTTTTTCCGTAGATCTTCGACATCGCGCTTGGTCAGCGAATCACTCACTACACTTTCAAACGATCCTCCCAGGATTCCCTCGCTGGGTCGCCCCGGGTTAATAACCACCAGTGTTGGGCTGAACGCCTCAATCTCTTTAAGAATGAGGTCGCGTGCACTGTCACCGATTGACATCACGATAATAATGGCGCCGATGCCAATCACGATTCCCAGCATCGTTAACACCGAACGGCTCCGATGTGAGCGCAATGTATCCAGCGATGTATGTATGGTGTCGGCAAGCCGCATATGTTAACCGCTCCGTAATGCTTCCACCGGCTGTTTTCGAGCAGCGTGGCGCGCCGGAAAGATTCCGAATATAAGCCCGATGCCCGTTGAAACAACAATACCCAGTATCATTCCATTAACCGAGAATGAAAATGGGAAATTAATCTCGGCAAATCTTTGAACTGCAACAGTCGCGCCGTATGTCAGCACCACTCCCGCGGCAATCCCGACGATTCCTCCGCTGATCGTCAGTACTGCTGCTTCAACCAGAAATTGAGTGAGAATATTCCGATTTGTCGCACCCAGTGCTTTACGCAAGCCGATTTCTCTCGTTCGTTCTGTCACCGAAACGAACATAATGTTCATAATCCCCACGCCGCCGACAATAAGTGAGATTGCGGCAACAGAAGCCAGAAGGACCGTCAGGATTCCCGTGATAGTTCCCACGCTCTGGGCAATGTCTTTTTGCGTCTGAATCGTAAAGTCGTCTTTATCAGGATCCGATATGTCGTGATTGTCGCGCAACACTCGTTTGACATCCTCAATAACCGCCGGAATGGCTTCCTCCGATTCCGCTTCAACAGCAACGCGCTGAAAGTACTTGATCCCCAGCACGTCGGTCTGAATCGAGGTGTAAGGAGTGAGCACGGACTTGTTGTAGTTGATAAACGAACCCTGTCCTTTTGAAGCGAGCACTCCGACAACCTCAAAATTGAAGCCCTTAATCTTGAGCTTATGTCTCAGAGGATCAACAGTCCCAAAATAATCCTCGGCAATAGTGCTCCCGATGACCGCAACCCGTGCGTGACTGTCCAAATCAAACTGATCAAAGTACCGTCCGCGCTCAACTTCCAGATTGAATATTTCCTGCGACTGAGGAACGCTGCCCATCACCATCATCCGCTGCAATTCATTTTCAAACGACACCGGAACGCTTCCGAACACAAACGGCACGACTTTGACAGCTTGCGGAACGTTGTTTTTAAGTTCCAAATCCTTAATGTCTTCCAGCTTGAGCGAATCATTCAGTAATGATCCCATGCCGCTGGTAGGACCGGTTGGGAATTTGCCCGGGAGAATAAAAACGTTGTTGGGTCCGAATCGGTGAATCTCGCCCAGTATATAACTCTGCGCTCCCTCGCCGACCGACATTACAATCGTGATTGAAGTGATTCCGATGACGATACCCAATATCGTCAGGACAGACCTGCTCTTGTGCACAACGAGACCGGCGAACGCGGTTTTGATAGTGTCCCGCAGCTGCATAGACGATTACTTTATAAAACCCTCTTTGGCGATGATGCGCTGGCGTTCCACCGCTTCGTCCTTGTCGATGGTGCCGTCGATGATATGCAGAATCCGCCGTGCGGCTTGTGCAACGTACGATTCGTGCGTCACCACCACAATGGTATGACCTTCATCATTCAACTCCTGCAGGAATTTCAAAACTACTTCCCCCGATTTTGAATCGAGGTTCCCGGTTGGTTCATCGGCAAAAATTACCTTCGGCTCAGTGATAAGCGCCCGCGCAATCGCTACCCGTTGTTTCTGGCCGCCAGAGAGACGCGATGTGTGATAATCCACCCGATCGGACAATTCCACCATTTCAATCACCTGTCGCGCTTTCCGTTCCCGTTCTCGCGCGGGAATGCGCGCGTACATCAGCGGCATCATCACGTTCTCCAATACCGATACGCGAGGTAATAGGTTGAACGCCTGGAATACAAAACCGATTTTTTTGTTTCTGATATGTGCGAGTTCATCGTCGCTGTAAGTATTTACCTCCCGTTCCTCAAAAAAATATTTACCTCCTGTAGGGCGGTCAAGACACCCCAAGATCTGCATCAGAGTAGATTTCCCCGAACCTGAGGGACCCATAATTGTGATGAACTCCCCCTCGTTAATTGAAAGGGAAATATCGCGCAGCGCCTGCGTTTCAACACCGTCCCCAACATACGTCTTCTCAAGATGTTCGGTTTTGATGAGAGGCATGCGAGCTACTCAACAACGATCTTCACTCCTTCCAAAACTCCCCGTATAACCTCGGTGCGTCCGTCAGAACCGCGCAAGCCCGTGACAATCTCAACTTCGCTGACCGTACCATCTCCGGAAAGCACCTTTACGTACCGGTGACCGTCTTTGGCGATAACATTGCGCGTCGGAACATACAGCACGTTTTCTTTTCGGTCGCTTAGGATGTCAACGTTTGCCGTGAGTCCCGGCAGAATACGGACGTCTTCTTTCGCAAACTGCAGCCGTGTCTTATACGTTGCAACGCCTTCAACAATCGTTTCCGAAAGGTCAATGGAAACTACCGACGCATCGAACTCAACATCCGAGCCGTATGCGTCAAGCGTCACCAGCGCCGTATTACCGATTTTTATCTTGGCGATGTCGGACTCAGCCACGTTCGCTTCAATCTCATAGAAGCCCGCTCCCACGATGCTAATGATCCCTGTTTTTGCCGCCACGATTTCCCCCACTTCAAAACTGACTTTGGTCACCACGCCCGCAAAGGGAGTGCGCAGAACGTTTTTTGCAATCTGCGACTGGTAGTACTCAATCTGTCCCTGCGCCTGTTCCGCGAGCGCTTCTTGAGCGGTAAGCTGCTCGGCGGTTGCACCGGCGCGTTTAAGGTCAAGCTCGCTCTGAATCCGCGCAATGGTCAAAATTTGCGCTGCAATCAGCTGATCTTGAGTGGTAACGTTCGAGGCAGCGGTATTAACGTTGGTTCGGGCGGTGTTGATATTAGTTTTAAGCGTTGTCAGCGCCGATGCCGAAAGGTCAATGGATCCATCCAACGCTTGTGCGGCAGTGTTAAGAAAATCTCTGATGACAGAAAGGCGCCCTTGAGCATCCACGAGCGCCAGTTCAAGAGACGAAGGCGGCAGTGTTGCGTTGAGAGTGTCCAGTGCCTTTCTCCATTCCGTCAGTTTGGTTCCCGACAAAAATCGTTTGGTACGTGCGTCGTTCGCCGCTTGCGAGTTTGTGGAGGAAAACGTCAGCTGCGGATTGATATCGTCGTTGGTAAAGAAATCATCGAGTTGCTTTCGAACCGCGTCGTCCGCCTTTGCATAAGCGTCGTTGACGACGTTGACGATGTCAACGTAGTAGCTTGCAAGATCCGCCTCTGCCTTTTTCAACTCTGCTTCCTTTGTAGCGATATCCTCGGGACGTGCGCCCTTCTTGAGTTCCTCAAGTTTCGCTTGCTGGGCTTTCAGCGTCGCCTGCGCCTGCGAAAGCTGCGCATATAAATCCGCGCTCTCAAGCGCGGCTAGCCGCTGCCCCTGAATAACTCTATCGCCTACTTTCACATCAATAGCTGCAATGCGGCCGCCTCCTTCAAACGCAAGGTCGATTTTTTGCGACGGTTTTACCTGCCCGGTAACACTCACCTCCGAAACAACCGTCCCACGCTGCACATCCACCGTTTTGAAACCGTCACTACCGTTCCTGAATGCGAAAAAGAGGAGAATAACAACAACGGCCACTCCGACAATAAACCACCACTTCTTTTGTTTGATGAACGCTATAAGTTTACCCATAAAAAAAGCGCCGTTTTTACTTTCGTTTATTGTACATCAAAGGTTGAACTTTTTCAAACGCGCGGTAGTATAAAGAACGTTCGGAGAGGGTTCGCATAGTCCCGCCTTCGTCCGCCTAAGGCGGATTACGGCGGGCAAGGGTCTAGCTTGCGCTGAGCGAAGTCGAAGCGTGCGTGATGATTGTTCCCAATTTGTCTAAAATTTGGTAAATTTTAGACACAAATCGCAATCCCGCACAAAGCGGAAGGGTGCAGGAGTGGTTTAACTGGCGGTCCTGGAAAGACCGTGTGCCAGAAATGGCACCGCGAGTTCGAATCTCGCCCCTTCCGCTTTGTGCGGGAGAAAGCGTGTGTGGGGTAAAACCCACCGAGAGTTCGAATCTCTCACCCTCCGCAATGAATAAATTTATTAAAAAAATCCAAGAATATAGTGGACTTAATTGGATCGTCTGGGTTTTGATAGCTTTGGGCGTTTTGGTAATTTTCTTCATAGAAAAAATCGGGGGGTGTCTCGGGCAAACCATAGACCTATCCTTACAAAGACAAAATATCTTTGACTATTTACGGAATAACTGCAGCTTTCCTTTTACAATACACGAGAGAAACGTACTTATTAAGAAAAATCAGTAATGCTAATCTAGAAAATAGCGTAGAAGACAGGCAGCCATTTCTTGAGATTGTTTTCCCCAGCGGTGACTCGAAATTCCGAAACACAGTGACATTGACAAACTTTGG
>CAYGZT010000014.1:0-6157 GCA_964354445.1 uncultured Candidatus Saccharibacteria bacterium | reverse complement strand
AAGGAGAGCGCTGAAGATTTCTTCACTCCACAAAAAATATCCCTGACGGGATATCTTTTGTGGAGATGATGGGAATTGAACCCATGTCCAAGACAGGAACTGTGAAAACGTCTACGAGCATACTTCGAATGAACGAAGAGTTTTTGCTTTCTTGATGTCCCTACGGATACGAAAGCGCTTTCCGCGGGTAAGCTCCATGTATTACACCGGCTGTTCCTCTATGGAGCATTAAGGGCCGATGGCTTACGCGACTCGCCGAGGCGGGTTACGCGTAAGCAAACGCCAAGTTTTTGTTGGCAGTTGTGTTGGTGTCAGTTTAACGACGTAACGGTCGACTCGCAGTTTTCAAGGTTCTGACTTGTCGAGGCCTGTCATCCCCGCAGTATTTCGCGCCGCGCTTTACGCATTCTGCTTTTTTGGCGAGACGACATCGTTCTACAATTTCATTCCCCTTCTCATTTCTCGCTGAGCGTCTCTTTTCTTTATCACTTCCCGTTTATCGGGCGCTTTCTTGCTTTTGGCAAGCGCGATTTCAAGCTTCACCCTACCGCTCTTATTATACAACTTCAGGGGCACTATTGTCAATCGCTTCTCATGCGTCTTGCCTGTCAGCGTCTTGATTTGTTCGTGTCGCAGCAACAGTTTACGGGGGCGCTTGGGGTCATACTTGGCAGGCGTGTTTTTTTCCTGATAGGGGCTAATTTGCGCTCCCACCAGCCACGCTTCATTTCCGTAGATTTTGACGTACGAGCCGACAATGCTTGCTTTCCCTGTTTTAATGGCCTTTACTTCGTGTCCCAGAAGTGCCAAACCAGCCTCAAGGGTTTCAAGGATGGAATAATCAAAACGAGCCCTTTTATTCACAACCGGTTCCATGAGTGTGATATAATCATACCATAAGTAACAATACCCACTGTTTTTATGAAGAAAAATTTTGCCACCGTTTTTGTCGTGGCGCTTGTTCTCAGTATCATGTTTTCTTCGCTACCACTTGCTCCGGTGCAGGCGCAGAGTGGAGGGGGAACGGGAGGAGGAACATTTACACTTAATGTAACGGCGGCGATGGGGGCGGGAAGCGGCTATGACCGTTTCACGTATGTTCGCGACCCAAATGCGCAAGAACTCAGCCAGATTAAGTTTGACATATTTTTTTGGCCAGCTCCCGTGGGCACCGCTGGGGTCGTTGTACATTCGGGGGTTGGAACCGGTTCGTATGTCCTGCGGACACTTGGTCCCAACGAACGGTATTCAATCGACGTGAAGCAACCTCCTGAGGGGGGAGATTATGCCACCAATCTCTGGTTCGGCAACTTTATTTGGGGGATTGGAAGCACAAACGGGCAGCCCCCACAACCCCTGCCGAACGGCTCTACGCAGAACATACAGTTAAAATTCCGCTACAACTTCAACAGCCTCGAGACACTTGGTGGAGGATATGCACAAATCCCAACTGTCTTTAAAGGCGAAATTGTTGACTACAAGGGATCTTTGGTAAGGAGTCTGACGGCGGATGAAAAGGCACAAACCTCGTTTGAGGTTGTTTCTTTTAACGGAGTTACTAATGTCGACGTGCCAGCTGGTGTGATTATAGCAGGGGGTAAGCTCAGTCCGCCGGCGAATAAATTGGAGACCACATATATGCTGGGAGTAGAGAAAAAAAGTGCAGCGGGATGTGTTCGATGCTATCGCGTCATCAATATCACTCCGCCATCGGGGTATGTGTTGCGCTATATACGTAGCATAACTTCTGGCCAGGGTCTTGGAATGGGGGGAGATTTTGCTCCTCCATGGCTTCTCTCTCAGGAAGTGAGAAATGAATATAAAGATTTCCTTTCACCGTCTGATCTTCAAGTTCCCACGATGGAGTTTATGCTTAGTTTTGCTCCGGCGTTTGGTTCATCATTGGCAAAGGTCCAAGACCGAATGGTGTATGTGCCTGGCGGGGATTCCGGGCTTGCACTGGTACAACGTTTCATCAACACCTACGGCAAGTGGCAGGGTAACGACCCGGCAACCGACCTGACGCCTGGCTATCTTGAATTTCACAGCGACGGCCGGTGGGCGAAAAATGCGGTCGAGCCCGTAAAGCCATTCCCGCGGGGAGCAAAAGCAGCTTATTTTGGAGGGAAGGCCTACCTCTTCATTAATGCGGGACAACAACTGATGGTATATGACATCAGCAATCCCACCAGCCCCACGCTTAAAAGAACAATTAATGTGAAGGATATCCTTGCGGCAGGAGGACGTCCCGTTACCTCTGCAGACCTTCAAGACTTTACCACTGTTAACAACGCACCCCCAACCTTCGCCGATGTAGTTGTTCTTGACAATAGCCCGTACATTTTGGTCAGTGTGGGATGGCAAGGCGAGGTTAATGGTGTCGCAGCACTGAAAGTCGACTCGGCATCGGCAAGTTTGACAGCAACGAGTGACCTCGTCTATTTAGGTAAAGGTTATTCTACGACGGGATTGTTTGGGTACAAGGGCGGCGGCGGTAAGTACTAGTTTGTCTCAGACCTGGCCGGATCAAAGACGTGCAAGACGAAGCTCTGTTCGGGCACTTCAGACGATGTGTATGCTATCTACTCCATCGGTGAAAGTGGTGACGTGGTGGTTGAACAAACCTTAATAAACCGGAGCAGTTCTTTTGTCACGTATCCTCTCCAGGGTATGGGAGTTGTCGGCTTTGCAGCGACCGGTGCAAAAACGTATGTGTTCGGCAAGATAACGGTCGCTGGTGCCACCTACCAAATACCGACTACGGCATCTCTTAAGGCGTTTGATATAACGTCACCTGCCAGTGTGCAGGAAGTTGCCACATTGGCATTGCCTTCGGCGGAAAGCACAATTTCTGTTGATGGGGCAGGGAAGCGAATGTACATACAGACTCCAGTCACTGGTTATGGCAACAAACCTGCACCGGTAGACGTGTATGACATCTCATCAAGCCCTCTTAGCTTCAAGGCGGTCGGCTCATACTCTGACGCGTGCGTTATGTCGGGATTGTCCGAGCAGAGTGATGTTATAAAAGAAATTAAAAAGCTGTATAACATCCCAGAATCTCAAGC
This sequence comes from uncultured Candidatus Saccharibacteria bacterium, assembly GCA_964354445.1. GTDB lineage: Bacteria > Patescibacteriota > Minisyncoccia > UBA6257 > JAGOQP01 > CAYGZT01. The sequence goes on along the minus strand of CAYGZT010000014.1, from coordinate 3,089 downwards.
CGTTATTGCAACAGGCGGATGCAGCAGCAACGGTAGCAAACTTAAAATGGATGGGAATAAGGGAATGGTGACAATACCAGGCTCGTACCTTAGTCTCCCGGGAGCAACGGTGTTCAACGCAGCCGAGAACCAGAACTACAACGCATTTAACACTCAGTACTCTTCCTATGGAGCTCCGTGGTACATGGTTTTCGTCGACCTCTCGGACCTCGCCAAGCCTAAAATACTGGGCATCGCCAGTGCTCGGCAAATCTCTGTCAGATCAACCGGAGGTATGGTAGGTGCTCCCGAAGAAGGTGATATAATTTACTCGTTTAATTACAACGGCAACCTGTCTCCTGTTGTTGTCCACCGCAACCGTTACGTGTACCGCACGCTGCACCGCACTGCCGATGTGTTCGAATTTACTAACATTCAGGCAACCACACCCCCTCCTCCTCCGACCACTCCTCCTCCAACGGGGGGTGGACCCATTGTCAAACCGCCCACGTTCATCTTCCAGAACCTACTCAACATGTTCAAGCGCATTCTCCTCTTCAAGATCGGCGGGTGATGAGCTGGAGGAATGAAGTTTCGGAGTCAGAACGTTCGGTAACGCCAAAATGGTCAAGGAACGCTCTCGACGTCCTGTCGGGGGCGTTTCTTTATTTTTCCGATGCTGCCTGATATAGTGACCCTATCGGTAAGTTTTATCCTATTCATTCCGCTGCAAACTCCGAATTACAAGCGGATGTGTATCAGTGAATCGGTTCTATGTTACAACATCTGAAGTCATTCAATCCGCCAGAACTTGAGGAAAAAATTCTGGCATTCTGGAAAGAAAAGCAAATCTTCAAAAAGACACTCGTTCCCAAAAAAGGAAAAGCGGCGAAAGTATTCAGGTTTTGGGAGGGTCCCCCGTATGCAAACGGGCGGCCCGGCATCCATCACGTGCTGGCGCGCGTGTTCAAGGACGTGTTTTTGCGCTACAAGACGATGCGCGGGTACGTCGTGCCGCGGCAGGCCGGCTGGGATACTCACGGCCTCCCTATAGAGGTTGAAGCGGAAAAAGCACTGGGTATTTCGTCAAAAAGAGAGATCGAAACGATCGGCGTTGAGAAGTTCAACGAGAAGGCGAAAGAGTCCATCTGGAGGTACAAAGATGAATGGGAGAAACTCACTGAGCGTATCGGATTTTGGCTTGACCTCGATAAATTTTATGCCACCTACACACCTGACTTTATCGAGAGTTTGTGGTGGGTGTTTAAGCGCATTCATGAGCGTGGGTATCTCAAGGAGTTTTACAAGGTGACACCCTACTGCCCGCGCTGCCAGACACCGCTATCCAGTCACGAACTGGGGCAGCCGGAGGTGTATCGGACTGTTCCCGACTCTTCTGTTTACATCAAACTAAAGCTGAAAGGAAAGAAGAACGAGTACCTGCTGGTGTGGACTACCACGCCGTGGACGCTTCCGGCGAACATTGCGGTCGCGGTACGCGGCAGCAGCACCTACTCACGATTTGCAATCGGCAAGGATTTTGCGTGGGCGCAGCGCCTGCCCAAGGAGTTTGAGGGCGCCCGGACAACGGCGACCAAAAAAGGATCGGCGATGGTGGGATGGGAATATGAACCGCCGTATCCCTATCGGGATACGCTCTCTTTGCCTATTAAGCCCTACTCGGTGCTTGCGGCGGATTTCGTTTCAACCGAGGAAGGAACGGGGTTGGTGCACATTGCGCCGGCGTTCGGGGAAGACGACTTTAACCTCGTCTTTGCGCGCGGTATCAGCGAAGCACACATGGTCCCCGAAACGGTCAATGCCGACGGAACGATGAAGAAAGGGGTGATCGGAGAAGGGAAGTTTGTGAAGGAAGCGGATCCGCTGGTTGTTGCGGACTTAAAAAAACGCGGGATTCTGCTTGCATCGGAAAATATTGAACACGAGTATCCTCACTGCTGGCGGTGCTCAACATCGCTTTTGTACTTCGCGCGTAAGTCATGGTTTTTTGAAACGTCGCGCCTTCGCAAGGAACTTCTGAAGGCAAACAAGGATGTCACATGGGTGCCGCCGCATCTGAAAGAAGGAAGGTTCGGCGAGTGGATTTCGGCGGCGCGTGACTGGGCCTTGTCGCGCGACCGGTATTGGGGAACGCCGCTTCCGATCTGGCGTTGTGCATCCTGCGCCGCCACCATGGTAGCGGGGAGTTTGGAGGAACTCAATCGGAACCGCGCGCGCACCAACACCTTTATCCTCATGCGCCACGGGCATGCGACATCCAATAAAAACGGCTGGCTTGCTTCAGGACTTGAGACCGGCAGATTCGTTTCTCGGCTTACCCCACAAGGTACAAAAGACGTTGAAAAAGCGGCGCGCTCGCTTGCAAAGAAGGAGATTGATATCATCGTCGCGTCACCATACCGCCGTACCAGGAAGACCGCGGCGCTTATCGCAAAACACACGGGTGCGCGCGTGATTGTTGATAAACGTCTGGGTGAGCTGAACTGCGGTGTTTTTAACCGCAAGAAAGTTTTGGAGTATCAGAAGTTTTTCAAAAACGATGTCGATCGACTCACCGTAGCACCGGAAAAGGGAGAGACGCTTTTGGATGTTCGCCGGCGGATGTATGCGGCAATCCGCGACCTTGACGCTCAACATTCCGGTAAGCGAATTCTTATCGTGGGGCATGGCGATCCTTTGTGGATGCTTGAAGCCGCAACGCGGCACGTGACGGGAATCGAAGTATTTGACATGCGTTATCTTAAGCCGGGAGAGTTTTGGGAGGTGCCGCTTGATAATGTTCCCACCGACGCTTGGGGGAATGTTGATGTTCATCGTCCCTACGTTGATGCGATTGAGCTTTCGTGCGGGAAGTGCGGAAAAGTTATGCGGCGAGTCCCCGATGTTGCGGACGTATGGTTTGATTCCGGTTCAATGCCGTATGGGAGCGTACATTATCCCTTTGTTTCTGGCGTCAAGAAGAACGACCCCCCTGAAGGATTTCCCGCCGACTTTATCTGTGAAGGCATTGACCAAACGCGCGGCTGGTTCTACACGCTGATGGCGGTTTCGGTTTTGTTGGGATTTGGAACGCCGTACAGAAACGTCGT
>CAYGZT010000013.1:0-5144 GCA_964354445.1 uncultured Candidatus Saccharibacteria bacterium | reverse complement strand
TCAGAAACCGCTGCGCGGGCAGGTCAAGAAGCCGCGTCAGGCGACTGTCCGCAACCATCAGGTGCGTTTCAAATTGAAAATAATCCTTGTGCTGCTCAAGAACGCGCTTGTCGACAAACGACTGAGACAATGCAACGTCCTTTTCTGAAACATCAATATGCAGCCACGAGCCGGCTGAAAGAAACTCGTGCGCCGTTGTCAGGCGCTTTGAAAAACACTCGGCATCGGCACAGTTGACTGCCGTAATAACGTTCATCGCTACAGAACGTTAGTGGTGCGTTTTTCCACGTCCTCTATTTTTTTGAGACGCCGCGCGTGACGCGGATCCCGCGAAAACGGCGTCTGCAACCACACCGCAACAATTCTGCGTGCAGTCTCCTGGTCAATAAAGTCCGCGGGAAGAACCAGTACGTTCGCGTCGTCATCGTTGCGCGCAGCCATCGCATGGTCCGGGGAAAAACAGAGTGCGGCGCGGATGTTGCGGAATTTGTTGGCGACAATGCACATCCCCACACCCGACCCGCACAGAAGAATCCCGCGTGCCATTGCCGGATCGCGGCTCAAGGTTTTTACCAGTTCCCCGCCGAAATCAACATAATCATCACCGTCCACAAACTGCTTGTTCCCGAAATCAACAACTTCGTACGCAAGACCACCAAGAAACTTCTTGAGCTCTTCCTTGAGCGCAAATCCCCGATGGTCTGAAGCGATATAGATCAGCATCGTGAAATTTTTAGAACCTATAGAACCTCCTTGATTTTCATCAGGTGTTTCACCAGCGTTGCCGCGTATCCCCACTCGTTGTCGTACCAGGACAGCACTTTGACCAGGTCGCCGTCGACGACTTTGGTGAATTTCAGGTCGACAATCGCGCTGTAAGGCTCGCCGACGATATCGGAGGAGACGATGGGGTCATCCGTAACCTTAAGAATCCCCTGCCACTGCTCCGATGCTGCTGCCTTTTTGAGAATGGCGTTGATTTCTTCCACCGACGTCTTTCGCGCGGCGACGAACGTGATGTCGGCAATCGAGCCGCAGGCGACCGGCACGCGCAGCGCAATGCCGTCGAATTTTCCCGAAAGCTCGCTCAGCGCGCGCGTTACCGCAAGCGCCGCGCCAGTGGTTGAAGGAACAATGTTTTGCGCAGCCGCTCGTCCGCGCCTCAGGTCCTCCCCTTTCACCGGTCCGTCGACGATGCTCTGAGTAGCGGTGTATGCATGTACCGTGTCCAGCACCGCTTTGAGAATGCCGGGATTTTTTGAGAGTACCGCCATAACCGGCGAGGCGGCGTTGGTGGTGCACGACGCATTCGACGAGATCTGGCACGCCGAAAGTTTTTCCTCGTTGATCCCCAACAGCACCGTTTGCCCCAACGCTCCGTCACCGTCTTTGGCAGGCGCCGTCAGAAGCACACGCTTTGCCCCCGCATCAAGATGTGTTTTCGCTTTCTCAAACGACTCGAATGCTCCAGTTGATTCAACGACAACGTCAATTTCAAGTTTCTTCCATGGAAGCTGAAGCGGGTTCTTTTCCTGCAGAAACTGGATTTCTCTGTCGTTGACGATGAGCGTCGAGCGTTTCGCATCCGCCTTCACGTCAGCGTCCCAGGTGCGGTAGATTGTGTCGTACTTGAGAAGATATGCAAGGTTTTCAACGCTGCCCAGATCATTGATGGCAATTATTTCACAGTCGGGATTATTAAACGCCTGCCGGAAAAACAATCTCCCGATGCGACCGAATCCATTGATGGCAATTTTCATACCTTGAGTTGTTACTGTTGTATGTTACTTTACCGTGACATTAAATTTATATTTGAGTTCCCGCTCAACCTTTTTCATCAGTGCATTGACTTCTTTATCGGTCAGCGTGCGCTTATCGGATTGAAACACGATACGGAACGTGAGTGTCGTGCGCGTGTTGTCGCGCGGATCTCCAAACTCATCAACCAAATCCACGTCGCGGATGAGGTGCATGTCCACAAGCTGCATCGCACGCACCATCTCCCCGACGCGATGACTTTCGGTGACCACTGCCGAGATGTCCCGCTCGACCGCCGGAAATCTCGGGATTGGAGTGTACTCGTACTCCCCTTCCTCAATTTCAAAAAGCGTCTGGGCGTCAAGTTCCGCGTACGCACCGCTTCCTTTCTTGAACGAAAGGAAACCCATACTCCCGATATTTCTGTCGGATACTTTAATGGCAGCCCCCAGACCGTCATCGCTGGCAACAAACTCCCAGTCGGTCAGACCGAGCGCCGCAAGGAGTGAAACCACGATTCCCTTGAGTTCAAAAAATGAGTGCGGAATCTTTCCCGAAATGGCACACGCCAGCGCACAATGCTCTCGCTCCATGACGGCGTTTTTGTTCTTTTCAAAGACGCGTCCGATCTCAAAAATCCTGACCGTCTGGGCGTGCTTGAGGTTATGTGCGCATGCATCCTCAAGGCCGTGCCAGAGCGCCGTACGCAAAAACTGCGTGTTGCTGCTGGGCGGATTGAGCACCTCAATCGCACCCCTACTCTTCGGCACGGCAAAGGAAGGTAGTATCACTTCCGAGTAACCCGCTGCCGCAACAACCTGGCGGACTTTATCCTTGAACGCAATGGCTCCCTCATATTCGGAAGCTTTCAGAACCATATGGGGAGATTGAGGCGGTATGTTGTCAAACCCATGCAGCCGCAATACCTCCTCCGCAAGATCCTCAAAGTGTTCGATGTCCTGCCGCAGCGGCGGCGCTTCAACCAGAAATGTCTCTTCCTGCAGCGACTGCCTGCCGACAATAATCTTGCATCCCACATGTTGAAGGTGCGTCATCACCTCCGTTTGTTTCATTTCAACGCCTGAAAAATCCCGGAATCGTTCCATGTCAAACTTCAGCACCGTTTTGGAAAGTTTGGCGGAAGATATATCAACCCATCCCTCAAAACACGCTCCGGTATGACGCTCGAGCAGCTGGCGTGAGCGCGCCATACCGACTCCAGCGAGCAAGGGTGAGAGTTTTCTCGAAAATCGCGCCGACGCATCGGTGGTAATGCCGATGAGTCGCGATGTTTTGTATATTGAGAGCGCGTCAAAATTCGCCGACTCGACGATGATATCAGCGGTCTTTCTACCGATACCGGCTTTCGTACCTCCTTTGATGCCGGCGATTGCCAGCGGCTCGTGCGCGTCCGCGATTACCAGTATATCGGGAGTCAGCCGGACCTTTTTGTTATCCAACGTCGTTATGGTCTCTCTTTTTTTGGCTTTGCGCACCACAATACGCGCGCCGCTTAATTTTGCCGCATCGAAAGCGTGCATGGGCTGTCCAATCTCCAGCATCACATAATTGAGTATATCCACGACGTTATTGATGGACTGAACGCCGCACGCAGCAAGCGTCCTCCGTATGAACGCGGGAGCGGATCCGACTGTAACGTCACGAAACCGTGCTCCGATGTAGCGCGGGCAGAGACCGGTGTTTTGTACCTGAATCGCCACGGTTTTTTTTGACGGCGCCGGAAGTTTAGGAAGTGCCGGTTCTTTAAACATCTTTCCCATCGCGGCCGCGATTTCCCGCGCCAGTCCCCAGTGGCCCGAGGCATCAGAAAAACGATTGGGAGGTACTGCAACGTCGACGGTATCACCCGAGAAACCTTCGACCTCAAACACCTTTCCCGAAAGAAGTTCACGAAGGTGCTCTTTGTTCCTGACTGAGGGCACCAGCTGTTTAAGATACGAGTAGGAGAATTTCATACCAAGCCATTACCTGTAGGGTTGATTGATAAATCTCAAATCTCCCGAATAAAACAGGCGGATGTCGCTGATGTGATAGCGAATCATAGCGAGCCGGTCCATCCCAAATCCGAATGCGAACCCTTTCACGCGGCGGGGGTCGTAGCCGGCAGCAACAAAGACGTTGGGGTGTACCATTCCCGCCCCTGCAATTTCCAGCCACTCGGATTTTTTACTTTTGTCCGCCCGCTCCAGTTTCAGAGAAGGAGAGACTTTTGACTTTTGGCCTATTTTGACGTCTATTTCCAACCCCGGCTCCACGAACGGAAAGTAGCTGGGCCGGTATCGCACCGCAACGTTTCTTCGAAAGAACCGTTTGAAAAACTCATCCATCACGTACATGAAGTTGGCCAACGACACATGTTCTCCCACCATCAGCCCTTCTATCTGATAGAAGTTAACTTCATGCGACGCGTCGGTGGCTTCGTTGCGGAATACCCGCCCCGGAACGATGATTTGAAACGGCGGCCGGTGCGTTTCCATATACCGCACCTGCATCGGAGAAGTGTGCGTCCGCAGTAATAACGCAGATTCACTCTGATTGGTACGCTGATGCACGCGGATGTTTTTATCTGCGTCTATCTGCGTCTTATCCGCGTTCATCCGCGACGCTGTGGCTGAAAGCCACAGCGTATCCCACATTTCCCGCGCAGGATGGTCCGCGGGGATGTTGAGCGCATCAAAGTTGTAGTACTCCGTCTCGATTTCCGGTCCTTCAACCGATGAAAACCCAAGCGACAAGAAAATTCGTCTGATGTCCTGCTCAACAATCGTCAGCGGATGGAGGCGCCCCACCGTAATTCTTCGGTGCGGACGGGTTACGTCAACCGCAGCATCTTTCCTGTCGTCGGTAAGAGCGGCTTTCTTCCTCTCAATAAGTATCTCGAGTTCTTTTCTAAATTCGTTTGCGACAAAACCAACGCGGCGCCGCTTTTCCATCGCCAAATGCTTCAAGGATTTCAACACAGCGGTGAGCCGGCCACTCTTGCGGCCAAGATACGCGACGCGAAATATCTCGAGCGCTCGCACGTCCGAAATTTTTTCCAGTTCCGACAGTGCTCTTTCTTTCAGCTTCTCAATATCTATCATACGCGTCGACCGGTAACCGAAAGGAGTTATTTTTCATTGTACGGAAAGAGCTCCTAAAAAGCAAAACGGCCCGCGCTTTCGTTTCTGCGTGAGCCGTCGGGTGCAGCTGTCGTTTACTTCTTTCCCTTCCTCCACCTCCTTATCTTTCTCCCCATGTCGGGACCTGTCGAGATGCCGAGGCACATCAACTTCTGTGATGTTTCCGGCGTGTGGAGCGGCTCGGTACGCGTCCCGGCATCCGACTCGACTCGCTCGACCGGTTCCGCTACCGACTTCTGCTCG
>CAYGZT010000012.1:0-8366 GCA_964354445.1 uncultured Candidatus Saccharibacteria bacterium | reverse complement strand
TTGTCTTCGTAGAAATCGGCAAGGTAGAGCAGCGATTCGCTCAAGTTCCCGGTACTCTCGCCGATTGCCACCATCTGGGACACCATAATGGGAAACAGGTCCGGTCGCGACGAAAGGTTTTGGGATATTTCCTCTCCTTTGGTTACGTGTGAGCCGATTTCGCGCACGTGGCGCCGGTAGACTACGTTGGAAAGCGTATCGGCAGTGATGGAGAGCGCTTCAACCACCTTGATGTCGCTCTTTAAAAGGAGCCCCAGCGTGCGGCAGAAGTTTGTCAGGTTGTAACTGCGGGATATTTTTTTAACGATGGGGATGACCAACAGGAGGCGGTGTACAAAAAAACGCAACAGCTTGATGCGCACCATTGCAATCCAGAGCGCTATCACGGTGACTACAACGACGATCGCCACCATAAATCCCCAGTTGATCAGAAATCCAGACGCTGCGATTAGAATTCTGGTGCTCAAGGGAAGCGTCACCCGCAAACTCTGAAAGACGGGGAGAATTTTTGGAAAGACATAGATGGTCAGCACCCCGATGATGCCGGAGCTCGCCATCAACACGATGGCCGGGTATATGAGGGCTCCGATTACTCTCCGTTTAAGCTCATGGCGTTTCTTAAGCTCTTGTGCAAGATACTCGAGGTTCTCGTACAAAATTCCTCCCGCTTCACCCACTCTGATAATATTGACGGTAAAATCTCCGAAGACGTTTTTGTACCGTTCCATGCTCGTCGAGAGAAACTGACCGTTGGATACGTCTGAGATCAGCTGGTCCAGAATTTTTGCCAGAGACTTGGAACCGGTCTGCTTGCGGATCAGCCGCATGCTGTCCAGTAGCGGCATGCCGGCGCGAATCATCACCGACAGGTGCTTTGCAAACAAAATCTGCTCCTGCATCGGAACCCGAAGCAGCATACGAGATGAGCCCTTGGTGTTGCTACTCATGGATGACGCGAAGCACTTCCTGAAGGGTGGTAATTCCTTCTATCGCCTTTTTAAGACCGTCTTCAATCATCGTCGTCATGCCGTTTTTGACCGCGATAGTCTTGATTTCGGTCGCGGCGGCGCGTCGTACGATGGCTTGCCGAAGCTCATCGTCAATCTCCATCACCTCGTTAATGCCGATGCGCCCCTGATACCCGGTGTTGTTGCACTGCGCACACCCCTTGCCCTGGAAGAATTCCCGGTTCCCTCCCAGAATCCTGCTTGAACCCGGAACCGCCTCCAGCAGGTTCTTGAGTTCAGCGGAGGTGATGGCTTTCTTCATCTTGCAGGCAGTGCATGTCTTGCGCACCAAACGCTGTCCGATGGCAACGTTAACAGTGGACGCAATCAGGAACGATTCTATCCCCATATCAAGCAAGCGCGGTAAGGTAGTAGCGGCATCGTTGGTATGAAGCGTAGACAACAGTAAATGTCCGGTGAGTGCCGCGTTGATCGCGATAGCGGCAGTTTCCTCGTCGCGAATCTCTCCAACCATGATGATGTTGGGGTCCTGCCGCAAAATGGAACGCAGACCGTTGGCAAATGTCAATCCGGTGCGCGTGTTAACCTGAATCTGCTCAATGCCTTCGATTGCATATTCGATAGGATCTTCAATGGTGATAATGGAAATCTCCCGCGTATTGAGAATTTTGAGAATAGTGTAGAGCGTGGTGGTCTTTCCGGAGCCGGTGGGCCCGGTGGCAAGGATCATGCCGTACGGTTTCTTGATGGCGCGCTCGATTTTTTCGCGGTCGGGTCCCGCAAGACCCAACATCTCCAGCGTGAACACTTCCCCTTTTTCGACCAACAGACGCATTACTGCATTTTCCCCATAGTAGGTCGGCGTTATAGAAACGCGGATGTCGATATTGCCGACATCTTTATTGGTGAGACGAAAGCGCCCATCCTGTGCCGCTTGGTGCTCATCGGTGCGAAGTCCGGAAAGCACTTTGATACGGGTTACAACCTCGTGCTGAATGTCTTTGGGAAACACGAATGCATCGTTGAGTATGCCGTCAATGCGCAGGCGGGCGACTACCTGTTTTTCTTCCGGGTCAATATGAATGTCGGAAGCGCGCTCGTTGTAGGCATGCCCGATAAGCATGTCGACAAGGTCGATAATCGAGAGCTTGTCGCCTTTCTTCAGCTCCTGTTCAATTTTATCTTTGAGAGGTTTGACCATCGGATACAACCAACAGGCGCAGTAAAATGCTGCGCTCGCGCTATGACGTCATTATACATCATCGCCCGCGCCGCCGCACCGTCTGGGGAAAAGGAAAAACCCGTCCCGCGTGAAGCGGGACGGGTTTTAGACCGCACGGTGATTAGCGACCGCAAATCGGAGGGTGGTTTTCTAGGACTCCTCGGGTTTTCTGGATTTTCCTTGCTTTTCAAGCTGTTTGCGGATGAACGCCACATCGCCCCGCATTTCTTCAATCTCGGTGATAATGCGGCCTAGTCGCGTCTCCTCCCGCCTGATTTCTTCTTCCGTTCGCTGATCAATACGCTTTTCTTCCTTCAAGCCCGATATCAGAAGCTGCTCGCCGATAAAAAACGACACGAATGTGCCCGTCAGAAGCATTATCACAACACTGACCGTAAGCGACACCACGGGGCTCATGAAGTAAAACAGGTCGGCGACCGTCCACACGCCGCGCCAAAACAGCACGATTGCAACGCCGCTGACGATGGCATAGACGATGGGATGGCGTGAAAGACCGTGCCGTACCTTGTCTTCCAACCTGTCGAAGAAATGAACGATGTTTCTGAACATAACGCTTCTGTACAAGAGGTATTGTACCACAGCGCTAAAGAGCGGTTCAAGCGCCGATTTAAGAGAAGGATGAGACGTGTTATACTCAATCGTATGGAGTGGGTTGTTTACAGTATCGGGGCATATTTTTTCAACGCAGTTGTCTCCATCGTCGATAAGTATCTTCTGTCCTCCCGCATTCCGCACCCCGTCACCTACATGTTCTACACCGGAATTTTGAGCGCCGGCGTTCTTTTTTTGATTCCCCTGTTCGGTTTTTCCTTCCTGCCGCTGTGGACGACGTTCATAGCGCTCTTCTCGGGAGCAATTTTTTTGCTCTCCCTTTTTTTCTTCTACGAGGGAGTGCGACGATGGGAGGTGTCTCGCGTAGCACCGATCGTGGGAAGCTTTTCGGCAATCGTCACGCTTGCGCTCTCAGGAATACTGCTGCAAGAAGCATTGAGCATACATGCGATCGTTGCGTTCGTACTGCTGATTGCCGCAGGAATTATCCTCTCAATCGAAAAAACCACCGTGACGACGGTGCGATGGGAAATCGTAGGGCTTGCGCTGGTGTCGGCCGTGTGCCTTGCGCTCACGTTCATCACCTCAAAACTGGTGTTTGCTTCCACTACATTTACCAACGGTTTTGTATGGATGCGTATGGGAAGTTTTTTCCTCGCGCTTGCTCTTCTCGCCATTCCGGCCCTGCGGCGCGCTATCTTTGCGACGCACAACCTCGTTTCTCCCTCGTCAATCGGGTTGGTGTTTATTAATAAGGCAATTGGAGCGATTGGATTTTTACTGCTCAACATTGCCATTGCCACCGGGTTCGTATCGCTGGTGAACGCGCTCAAGTCAAGCGAGTTCGCGTTCGTGTTCGTGCTCACCATCATTCTCTCGTTCGCCGCTCCGCGGTTCTTGCGTGAACAAACCACTCCGCTGGTAATCGTACAGAAGGTGTCCGGAATTGCGCTTGTTATCACCGGCATTTTCCTCCTCTATCTTTCATGAGACGGTGGATAGTCAGAATAGGATTACTGGTTGTGGTTGTGTGGATTGCAGCAGCCGCACTGGTACGACACATCCCCGTGCGAGAAGCATATCTGTGGGGTGTGACGTTCTCGGCACCGTATGCTCAAAAGTTCTCCGGCATTCAGTGGAAAGAAGCGTATACCGCCATGCTTGATGACCTCGGTGTACGACATCTGCGGCTGGTAGCATACTGGGATGAGATCGAGCCGACACGAGGCACTTTTGATTTTTCAGATCTTGACTGGCAGATTTCGCAGGCGCGCGAGCGCGGCGCCAAGGTAATTCTTGCAGTCGGAAGAAAACTTCCGCGCTGGCCCGAATGCCATATTCCCTCCTGGGCCCAGGGACTTGAAACCGCTGTGCAGGATAAGGCAGTTCTTTCCTTCATTCGCACGACGATAGAACATTACCGCTCCGAACCATCGATCACCGCCTGGCAGGTCGAGAACGAACCGTTCCTCGACTTCGGAGAATGTCCAAAATTCAATGCCGTATACCTCGACCTGGCAATCGCACTGGTGCGATCGCTCGACGATCGCCCCGTTATTATCACCGACTCGGGAGAGTGGTCACTGTGGCTGCAAGCACTGCGGCGCGCGGATATTTTCGGAACGACGATGTACCGGACGGTATGGTCCAAGGTTGTGGGCACGTTCACCTATCCCCTGCCTCCAAGCTTCTTCCGGCTCAAACGCGCCGTCGCAGAATATATCGTCGGCAAAAAGCCCATGATCGTCATCGAACTTCAGGCGGAACCGTGGGGGCACAAGGCAACGTATGAGACAACCGTCACAGAGCAGTCCGTTTCAATGAATCCGGGGAAGTTCTCTTCCGCCATCGCCTATGCGCAACGGTCAGGTTTCGATACTTTCTACCTCTGGGGTGTTGAGTGGTGGTATTGGCTCAAAGAAACGCAAAACGACCCCGGTATGTGGGACACCGCCCGTCCTCTCTTTTCTAAAACATCACCATAATGTCACCTCTCCCAAAACAATTTCTCTGGGGTGCGGGTACTTCTTCACACCAAGTAGAGGGGGGAACGCATAACGACTGGTCGGAGTGGGAGATAAAAAACGCGCCGTGCCTCGCGCGCCAAGCACGCAAGAAATGGGCTCAATGGCAGCAGGAGAAATTCCCCAAGATGTTTGACGAAAAAAACTACATCTCCGAGCGCGCCTGCGACCATTACAACCGCTACGAAGAGGATTTTGACATTGCCCAGCGACTCGGCCATAACGCTCACCGACTCTCACTCGAATGGTCGCGGATTGAACCTAAAAAAGGGAAGTTTGACAAAAAAGAACTTGAGCACTACAAAAATGTTATCGCGGCTTTGAAAAAACGCGGTTTGGAACCGTTCGTAACCCTCTGGCACTTCACACTCCCCCTGTGGGTGCGCGACAAAGGAGGATGGAGAAGCTCAAGAACTGTCCGCTATTTTTCCCGCTACGCGGAAGCGGTAGCCGGTTATCTCAAAAACGACGTGAAGTTCTGGATCACTCTTAACGAGCCGGAGGTATACACACATAATTCATATTTCAAAGGCGTCTGGCCACCTCAAAAAAGAAATCCCTTCTTGCTCATACGCGTCTTATGCCACCTTGCAAGCGCACACCAAGAAGCGTACGAACGTATCAAGCGCATCATCCCAGAATCGCAGATAGGAATTGCAAAACACAATATCTATTTTGAGACACATTCCGACAATAAGGTTACCCGCGCTGCGGCACATGCTGCCGACTGGTGGTGGAATCACTATTTCTTGCGCCGCATCCGCAATCATCAGGATTTCATTGGGCTCAATTACTATTTCCATAGTTACATTTGGTCACCGCCGAAAGAGAACAGGCAACCAGTTTCAGATATGGGATGGGAGTTGTATCCGGAAGGGATCTATCCAATTCTCAAAGGATTGGCGCGTTATAACAAACCGATATATATCACCGAACACGGACTTGCAGACGCCAACGACACGCACCGCGAGTGGTACATCAGAGAAACGTTAAAACACGTGCGCCGCGCAATCACTGAGGGCGTTGATGTGCGAGGATATTTCCATTGGTCGCTTTTAGACAACTTCGAGTGGGACAAGGGATTTTGGCCCCGATTCGGACTGGTAGAGGTTGACTACACAACAATGAAACGGACCGTACGAAAAAGCGCGGAGGGGTATAAGACAATTATTGAGAGCGCAAGTGCGCGCTGACTGCTGTCCGCCCGGCAGGATTCGAACCTGCGACCATCTCCTTAAAAGGGAGCTGCTCTACCAGCTGAGCTACGGGCGGTCGGGTGATATGCTACTCTCGCCCTTCCTCTTTTTCAAGCTCGTCACCGAGTTCTTTGGAAAGTTTTTTCGCTTTCTGCCCCATAACATGAGGCGTTTTGAGTTTTAAGACGACAACGAAGTCGCCCCGCCGCCCCGTGCGTCCCAGCGTCTGCATTGCCCGCCACAGACCTTCCTGACGGAATACAACCGGCTGCGTTACATCAAATCCCGGCGACAGTTTGATGTGAACCGTCTTGTTATCGGGCGTGGGGACCGAAAGTGTTTGTTCCAACAAGAGGTCGCTCAATGTAACGTTATGTTCCGTGATGATGTCGCTTCCGCTGATACGAAACGGCAGCCGGGTAACGACGGTTACACGAACATAGAGATCTCCCGTGGGGTTTTTGCGCACGCCCGTCTCGCCTGCGCCCGCAACCCTAATCACCTGACCCTCGTAAACGCCCTCGCCGGTCTTGACGGTGACGTCGCGCTCGCCTCTCACTCTCCCCTCTCCTCTACAGGAGGAACAGATCTTCTTAGGCGCCTTTCCCGTACCGAAGCACTTCTCACATTCCTTCACCTGCGTAAACGACCCAAAAAACGAACGGTGCTGATGTTTGATCTTGCCCGTCCCCGAACAGGTGCTGCAGGTCTCGGTCCCTGCATGAACATCGTATCCGACCCCACCGCACACCGCGCACGATACCAGCGTCGAGTAGGTAACATGTTCCGCAAGCGACCCGAGTGCCTGCGCAAGCGGCACCTCCAGCATCAGCTGCACGTCACTTCCCTTCTGAGAACGGCGGGTTGTACCTGCCCTTCCGCCAAAAAACGAAGAGAAGAGATCCTCAAAATCTCCCAGATCGCCGAACTCAACGTTGACGTTCTCAAATCCCTGTCCAAACGAAGACCAGTCAAAGGGGCTGCCCGCAAATCCCTCCCCGCCGTAGGCGGGTCCGTCTCCGGCGGAAAACACGCGCCCGAACCGGTCATACTGGGTACGCTTTTTGGGGTCAGAGAGTACTTGGTAGGCCTCGTTGATTTCTTTGAATTTTTTCTCATCCCCACCCTGTTTATCGGGATGGTACTGATGTGCAAGACGCCGGAACGCTTTCTTGATGTCGTCATTCGAGGCATTTCTGGGAATGCCGAGCAGCTCGTAATAGTCTTTCATACACGAAGAGTGAGGATAGCCAGCGACAGCGGTGCGCTGACGTGCGTCGCAGCTGGACCATCAGCGCCTTAGGTGAGCACGATTACTTCTTTGCTGCGACTTTCGTACACTTTGGCGGCAAACCGGAGTGCCACCAAAATCTCATAGATGATGAATGCAACCGTCGCCGCAATAATTCTCAGAACGGGCGAGAGCGCGAGCACGGTGATGAACAGAAGGAGCGTCAGTGCCGCGACAACGTAGTTCTTGGTCTTCCCCGCCAGCGTGTTGAATTTCGTAAGCATCGATTCGTAGATTGCCGACGACAGTCTTTGATCCGGATTAATTTGAGAACCCGTCAGCGATTGAACCCAGCGCTGGTATTCATCGAGAATTTTCTTCTCACCCAGCGTTTGTGCAATCTCCTGGGCTCCCGGCGGCAGTGACCCGCCCAGTGTGACGGTCTTCACCGCATCATGGCTGATCTGGCGGAGCGTTTTTGAAAAATCAACGCCGCCCGTCAGGCCGGATGCCCTGGCGGACAAACCCTCAAGGCTCCTCTCAAAGATGCCTTGAGGAAGCAGCGGGTTATCTCCGGTAAGCGGCTGCGTCGCAAAAACGTCAAAAAACAGAACCGCCACAAAGAGCGCTAGCGCAAGAAGCGTGCGTGACATCACCGTTTTTGCAATGCGAAAGAATTTGAGTTCCATAAATGTCTCGACTTCCCGACGCCCCTCACGAGCCGCAACAACCAGCAGAACGATCAAAACGGTCCCTCCTATTGCCACACGCTGATTGAGTACGCCTGCAAAGTTTATCAAGACAGCGCAGCCGCTCGCGACTGCGCCGGCGCTGATCCACCACGGCCGACCGATCATAAAAACCGAAAGAAAAAACAACGCCAAAAAACCGACGACGGACAGTCCCAGCGACAGCCCGATCTGAGTGATCGAGAATGAATGTAACGCAAAATCTTTCAGGTACCACCCCATCACCCATGCAGCTGCGACGCTTGCCACAAGCAGTGCTGCCGCTTTCCAGTACGAGAAACTCTCAAGATACTGGGAGGATGGGCGGGTTTGTTGAGTCCCCGCCGTGTCGTTCATGAGATTGGATAATATCTCTCAATTATGCCGCGGACGGCTCGTCCGGCCCGGAAGAACCTTGCGCGGC
>CAYGZT010000011.1:0-10700 GCA_964354445.1 uncultured Candidatus Saccharibacteria bacterium | reverse complement strand
CCCGATGTTTGAAAGGGTGTTGCCCGACAGAGAAAGATACGAGCCGGCTGCCAAAGAAGTTGAAGCGACGGGGATGGGCCAGGAGATGGTCGGCTGTACTCCCGTGGTGGAGGCATACGGTATCGGGAACGAGATGTGGGTTGTGGAACCATATGCCAGGGGCCAGGAGAGCTGAGTCTGAAGCCCGGTGGTCCCCAGGGTGACGGTGCCGGTCGCGGAAGAAACGGTCACGCCGCCCCCGCCGGTCAGGGAGAGGATTCCGTTGTTTGAAAGGGTTACGTTGTTTTGAAGTGTGCCGCCGCCCACCAGCCCAGTCCCAGCAATGATTTGGGTGGATGAGGGAGTCATTGCGTTCCAGGTTTGTGCAGAAGCAATTCTGTTGTCCGCAAGCGTACCTATCCACACGGGAGTTACCGTACACGTTCCGCCAGAACAACCAGCAAAGGTGATTCCCAGATTGGTATCTGTCGAGGTCGTGAACGCAAGATGAGTTGTGGAACCGAAGCCAAGTGGCCAGGAGATCTCACTCTGAAGCCCGGTGGTCCCCAGGGTGACGGTACCGGTCGCGGAAGAAACGGTCACGCCGCCGCCACCGGTCAGGGAGAGGACCCCGATATTCGAAATGGTGGGAGTTCCAGTAGCAGAGGAGATGGAAATGCCGCCCCCCGCCGTAAGGGACTGGACTCCGACGTTTGCAATAGTGATTGAGTTGGTGGTGGTGGAGATTTGAATCGCGTCGCCGGCAGTCAGAGCGACGGTCGAGGTGGAGATGCCTGCCAGTTGGTTGATGATGCCATAGTCAATACCAGCTGTTGCAGTGGAGACAATTCCTCCTGTTCCTTTTAGAAGTCCGCTGAGAGTTCCGATGCTGAGGTTGGTTGTGGTAGCGGTTGTGGCAGATATGCCGTTTGTCGTCAGTGTGGTACCGGTTGCAGTGGTGAATGTAAATGTCTGGAGTGATGAATTTCCGGAAACGTTCAAGTTTGTGATGGTAGTGGTCGCGAGCGTGATCGAAGATGACGAAACGGCAACATAGGTTGCAGTACGGGCGTTGTTCTGAATTTCAAAAAGATTGCCGCTCAGGGGAGTTGCATTATCAAGAATAGAAATTCCGCCGGGAGTCGAGAGCAATGTAATTTCGGGATCGGTAGAGGTTGCGTAGGTTTGCTGAAGATTCGAGCCGGCTCCGCTGGAACCGCCGCCGATACAATCGGTCCACACACCATTCTCCAAACATCTGAATTTGTTCAGGCCGGTGTCATAGTACATTGACCCGCTCAAAGCTCCCGAGGGAGTGTTCGCGGACCGCGAGCCAAGCGTGAAAATATCCGTATCGGCAACTTTTACCGTCCCAGACGCCGACGCTACTCCAGTCGCGTCCAATACGAGTGTCGTCGACGCCGAAAGGAGCGTCAGCGCCCCGCTACCGCCTGACTGCACCGTCAGAGCCCCCGAACCGCTTATTGACGCGATATTCTGCAGCGCCCCCGCATTGGTGAGACGGACGACGCTTGCGGTTTGAAGGTCTCCCGTCGAAAGATTGAGAGTACCGCCTGAAATCGTCGTTGTAGCAAGCGTCACACCTCCCTGGATGTTCCAGGAAAGGTCTGGGGTGCTAGTAACGCTGGTGCGGGAAACGGTGAGTATCGGCGAACTCGATGCCTGAATCTCAAAGACGCCCGCGGAGCTGGTGGCGATGTTGACGATAAACTTCGGGTCCGTTGCAGTGTCGGGAAGCGTGAAGAGAATGTCCCTGCTGTTCGATGCCTGAATCTGATTCCCGAGATCGTACGCTTGCTGCAAGCTTGATGCGCTGACTTGTGTCCACTGCGGCGTTGACGTTGCATCGTTCCATACATACAACTCTCCCGACGCGCTGTTGTAGTACAACGCACCTCCGCCAATCGCGGTCGGAGCAGAACCGTATCCGCCGATCTGAACCTGTCCCTCACTTTGTAAATTCGCCCGACCACTTCCCTCGTTGACAACTTGGAATGTGAAGTCAGACGATGTGGTCACGCGTAACTTGCCCGATACTGTCTCCGCATTGATTGCAAATCCCGATGCACCGATGCGCTGGCGGGGTGAGAGTGTTTCCAAAGTACCCAGAGTCGTCGAAGCGACATCAACTTGCAAGTAGACATCGCGATTGGTGTAAAAGTCATATGTCAGCGCGTCAGGATATCCGTTCGCCGTGTCGCCGATGTTGATGTTGAAAACCCCGTTGATGACGCTCGCAGTCGTCGTCGACGGCCCGGCAACGGGCCACAGACGGCTCCCCGAGCCTACTGTCGGGTTATCCCAAATGGAAAACTTAAAGTAGTAGGAAGTCCCGGATGATCCGCCTAAAAGATTGCCGCTGGCATCGGTCAGCCGTCCCTGATAGCTGATAACAGTGGGTACTCCCTCGGTCGCAAAAACCTGCGGGATGAACGTGTTCAAAACACTCAGCGCCACCGCGAGAAAAACAGAAAGTGTTTTCAATTTCTCTTTACTGGATATCATGACATCACTCTGAAAGAATCGACGGACATAACCGCTCGCTTACTAAACTCTTCTTACGCAAACAAACCCACCATTCTCTCTTTGGGCACGTTGTTGCAAGACGAAACGGGAGAGTTATTCCATCTCCGTTCCCATCCTGCTCTTCTATTATATAACAGGTACTACCTGCAAAGAAGCTTTGAGAGATGATTTATCCACACACGCTCGCCGTTTGCTCATATGTAAACCTCCACGACCACCAGTAAATCCCAGCAATTCTGGTTCGTGACGAACAGGTCCGCGTCCGCGTTCTTTTTTGCTTGACACGCCATTTGACACGATAGTCAAATGGATGGTATAGTCGCGCCGGCAAACCATGTGGCTACTCTCCGCCCCAGGCGGAGGGAGGAAAGTCCGGACACCCAGTCCCGACACCACGTCGGGGCACAGGTAGCGGGTAACACCCGTCAGGAGAAATCCCAGAGGTGCGAACAGAGACGTCCCGATCCAAAAGGATCGCGGACGCCCTCCGAAGCTTTATGCGAAGGAGGGCGAGTACCACGGTAACGTGGGTGCTAGAACAAAATGTTTCACATTTTGTTCGCACGAACATTCACCGTGTGAATGTTCTAGTGAAACGGCTAAATCCTTACCCGGGTGCAAGGCCGCATCCCGAGCATAAGCGAGGGAGGTGCCGCTTGAGCCTGAGAGTAATCGACGGCCCAGATAAATTGCCACACTCGACAGAATCCGGCTTACGGTTTGCCAATACCATATGTAAAACCCCTCCCAACAGGAGGGGTTTTGCGTTCAAAAAAGTTTTCTTGAGACGCGAGTGTGGTCATCGAGTGTTTCGTTCAGCAGACGATCGGCCACAGCGTTTTTTTCTCGAGACACGTGTGTAAACAAAACATTTTCAAAATCCTGTCGAAGATTCCAAATCGAAATAAAGTAAGGCCAAAGATTTTTTTCCTTGAGTTTGTACTCTCCATTAAGCTGCGAGGTTATTAGCTGACTGTCGGAACAAACTTCAATTGATAGCTCTCGCGCTCTCGCCTTACCCACGAGCTGCTTCACTTTTTTGAGCGCATACGCAACCGCCTCGTACTCCGCCTCGTTGTTCGTTTTGTTTCCAAGAAACTCGCTATAGCGCTTATCGAGTGTCACCACAAAAACCCCGATCGCTGCCGGTCCGGGATTTCCCCGCGACCCGCCGTCGGTGTACACAATGATACCCTGACGACTTTTTTGTTTTTTCTTCGTCATCGTTCAATTACACTCACGATAATTCCGAGTGTGTCAAAAAAAAATTATTTTGACCTCGGGGATTTGGCTCGCGACGTCGCAAGTGCTTCTATACCCGGCAGTTTTTTCCCCGCCAGATACTCCAAGAGCGCACCTCCTCCCGTTGAAAGGAATGAAAACTTCTTGTAAAGTCCTCTTTTGATGATAAACGCGGTTGTTTGCCCGCCTCCGACAAGCGAAAATGCCTTACAGCGAGTGATTGCGCACGCTATTTCAAGCGTTCCGCGCGCAGACAGTTCTTTTTCCGCAATGCCCATTGGCCCGCTCCATATCACCGTACCGGCACGCTGTATAATACGCGAAAAGGTGCGGATGGTCTCGGTGCCGATATCAACAATTCGCCTGCCGTGTACGACAACGTCCGTCGGCAGCACCAGAGACGGACAACTCTTTAGTAGATATGATGCTTTTGTCACCGCCCGCCGTTCATACACCGACTCGCCGACCGGAAGCCCGCGCGCGGTAAGGAATGCGTTTGCCGTTCCCCCACCCACAAGAATTGCCGACGCTCGCTTCCCAAAATTCTCAACAACTCCAATTTTGTCAGAAACTTTCGCCCCTCCGATAATAACAACCAGCGGTCGTCGGGGATGCCTCATAACTTTCTCACACGCTTTCAGTTCCTCTTCCAGCGACAATCCGGCATACGACACAAGAAAGCGCGTGATCACATCAACCGACGCGTGTGCACGGTGGCTGGCGGCAAACGCATCGTTGACAAAAAAATCTCCCACGCGAGCAAGTTTCTTCGCCAAAGCCGTGCTATTGCGTTCCTCTCCGTCAAGCAGCCTGATATTCTCCAGCGCAAAAACAGTCCCCGGATTGTTCCTGTCAATCACTGCTTTTATCTTTTTAAAATCAAAATGGTCAAACAGTGTAATGTTTCTCCCGATTAACTTCCCCAGCGCTCTGACGGCAGGTTTGAGTGAAACGTCTCGATCTACCTTTAACTTTTTATTTTCCCCGCCAGTGGCAAGTTTGCCTCCGGCAGAAACTTTCAACTTCCCTTCCGGTCTTCCCCGGTGCGAGAGAATCACCACGCGGCAGCCGCGCTCAAGAAGGTAACGAATGGTTGGCACGGCGCGCTGTACACGAAGCGAATTTTTCAACTCGCCGTCGGGGGTATTGAGATCAAGACGAAGAAGACAAGTTCTTCCTTCAATACCCTTGGACGTTCGTAGATAACGCATAATGCTTGAGCGAGTGAGGGGAATCGAACCCCCGTATCATGCTTGGGAAGCATGCGTACTGCCACTGTACTACACTCGCATACTTTCCTGCTCCCGCCCGTTATGTCCCAAACACAACTTCGTCTCCGTTCCAGCGAGCACCTTCCAAAAACAACTGCACCCGGGCCTTGCGCCGCTGCTGGACAACCCACTCGGTGAGATCTTTCACGCCCTCGAGGCGCAGCTGGCCCTCAAGAATCTGATACTTCACCTGGTCCTCAAGAAAGTACGAGCGGATGTCGTCGTCGGACACTTTCAGAATTGAAGCAAGGTTTTTGTGAAACTCCGTATCCGCTATCAACTCGCCAACCTGCGATTGAATCTTCGTCTCAAGCTCAGAATGTGTCATCTCCTGCTTGAGTTTGGTGTTGACAAACACCTCGTCAATCAATCCTTCAAGGACCGCGACGCGCAGGCGACTGCGCAACTCTGTCTCCGCAAGCGGTTGCTGGGACGCTGTATTCAGAAATGAATAGTAATTGTAGGCCAAGCGATATCCCTTATCGTACTGGTACGAAAAAACCGGCGTGCTGTTAACCAGCGCAATGGGATAGAAACCGAGTGCAATAACGACGATCAGCGCTCCCACAAGCAGCGCGCCGCCGCCTCCCCACAAAATTGTTCTTGAACTGATGGGGTGAACCATGCTCGTTTTATTGGCGCGGAGGAACGACAATAATCATCTCCTCTCCGGGCCGCTTATAGTTTAACCGTGCGCGAAGGATTTTTTCAAGGTTGTGTGGTTCGGAAAAATACGAGATGTCGCGTCCAACCTTGCCGTTCTCGCGCTCAAGCTGTTCAAGCTGTGTCTGGGCTTGACGGTGTTGGCTCTTTAACTGCCCAAGTTCGCGCAAAAATCCCACGATACCAACCCAAAACACCACAACGACAACTCCCAACGTTCCTACCATCAGTACGCGGCGCACATTCATAACTTCTAGTATACTACACCTTCCCTTGCAAGGCACCCGCGCTCACGAGGAAAGGAGTTTCTTGAAATCCTCGGGCGCAATGCGCACATGCGAAAGCCGCGCAAGTTTTTTCTTGCCCCGCTGCTGCTTCTTCCACAGCTTCATCTTTCTCGTCCGATCACCGCCGTACAAATACCCCGTCACATCCTTGCGCAGCGCCGGAATATTTTCCCGAGCCACGACGCGTCCTCCTGCCTTCGCCTGAAGCGCTTGCGCAAACTGCTGGCGCGGCAGTGTTTTTTTCAGGCGTGCTACCATCGCCCGCGCTTCCCGCTCAAGCTTGTCTCGCGGAATGATCCTCGAAAGCCCTGAAACGATTTCGCCGGCGACGAGTATATCCATGCGCACCAAATTCGATGCTTTCCATCCGTCCTCGCGGTAACTGAAAGATGCAAAACCCTGCGACACCGACTTGAGGGCGTCATCGAAGTCCGATATGAGTTCCGCCAGCGGCATCCGCGCCCGTATCGTCATGCGATTGCCGAATCTGTCCGTCGAAACGTTCTCCCAGCGAAAGAGTGCTCCCAATTCCAGCACCGCTCCCAGTGCGGCAAGCGGCATAATGATATCAATATGAATCATCGGTTCCAAAACAACATCAAACTCATCGGGAAGGTCGTGAGCATTGGAGATGAGGATAAATCCTTCGCTGTCTGTCGCCCGCGCGTGCACGGCCGTCTTGACGCGGTATGCCACCGAAGGAAATGATACGACCGTTGCCACTCCAAACTCGCGCTCAAGCCGCTGCGCGGTGATCTCGAAGTGAAGTTTTCCCAAAAATCCTCCCTTAAATCCTCTCCCCAACACCTCGTTGAAATCCGGCTCAAACGTCAGTGACGAATCATTAAGCTGAAGTCGTGCGAGTGAGCGCTTGAGATTTTCAAAATCATCCGCGTCGTCCGGAAAGAAAGACACAAATACCACCGGCCTGGGATGCTGATAACCAGGTAGTGCAAGCGACCTCAAATCCGAAATTGTAAACTTCGAGCCGCTTACAATAGAGTCGCCGATTCTCACTTTCGACGGATCCTTAAGGCCAGTGACTATAAAACCAATCTCCCCTTCGTCCAGCGATGCCGCCTCTTTCAGTTGAGGAATGAAGTAGCCGATCTCCTTCAGCTTCACGTGTTCCCCCGCCGCCGCAAGCATTGCCGCATCGCCTTTCCTAAGACGTCCCTCAAAGACGCGCACCGCTGCCACGATGCCGCGATGGTCATCGTAGAAAGAGTCAAAAACGAACGCCCGACCGCTTACTCCCGCCGGCGCTTTTCTCTGCCGCGGCGCAGGGATTGACGCGACAATATCCGCAAGGAGTTTCAAAACGCCCTCGCCGGTTTTGCCCGAAACTCTGTGAACCCGCTCAATAGGTATGCCCGTCAGATCGGAAATATCCTGCGCGCTCTTATCGGCATCAACGGCTGGCAGGTCTACTTTATTAACGGCTCCGATAATCGAGAGTCCGGCTTTACGCGCTGCTTCAAAAACGGAGAGTGTTTGCGCTTGAATCCCCTGCATCGCATCCACCAGCAGCACTGCTCCCTCCACGGCAGCCAACGAACGTGATACCTCGTACGAAAAATCCGGATGCCCTGGTGTATCAATGAGGTTGAGTGTGAACCCCTTGTAGGTCATCCTCACGGGTGCCATTTTGATGGTAATTCCCCGCTCGCGTTCAAGCTCCAGCTGATCCAAGTACTGGTTTTTCATGTGCCGTGCATCCACCGTGCCGGTGATTTCAAGCAGACGATCGGCGAGTGTCGACTTACCGTGATCAACGTGAGCGATGATACAGAAATTTCGGATATTGTTCATAATCTTCGTGAACATCTGGAGTATAATAGAAAACGATGACGGACCGCAATCACCCGCCAAGAAAATTGCCGCTGGCTGCTATTGCCGCGCTTTGCGTGTGCCTTGTCATATGTGCTCTCATATTCTTTTTTTTCTGGAGTTGGGCGAAAACATACTCGCGCCTTGTGCCGATTTTCCCCCAGCCATCTTCATCTGCGCAGGAATCGCAGACGTCTTTGCAGGCAGTCGCTCCCGACAATCAGCCAACATCGGTGCTGCAAGATTCCTCCTCTCAAACTTCTGCTGCTCACAATAAGTGCACTGTCCAACCCCAGCACCGTATCGCACGGGGCTCTTCCCTTTCGGGCATTGTCGAAGCCGGAGATGCGGTGACCATTCTTGTCGGTTACTACGCATGCAACCCTGTCCTGCGCAATGACATCGTCGCCTACGACTACAAGGGAAATCCGGAACTCATCATAAAAATCGCGAAGGGTATTCCCAGTGACCGCTGGCATCTCGAAGCGTCGAATGGCGCATATCGCATCATCGTCAACGATAAAGCACTGACTATCAGCACGGGTGAGGAATACGCAATCCCCGCCGACCGCGTCCAAATGCTCAAACTCTACGCGCGCGACTACCCCGTCATCCCCGACAAAGCGTACTTGTTGCTGGGAAATCTTCCCGAGGGGACGCTTGATGCCACGCGATTCGGTCTGGTGGGACTGGATAGCATCATCGGCAAAGTCGTTGTCGAATAAAACACCACAAAAGACGGTTCTTATCCACACCGCACGCCGCAAAGAACAGCCGACGTGCTATACTTATCTCGGACAAGTAACCAAAGACGCGTATGCGTACGCATTTTGATTTTATGAAAAAACAAGGGGGATTTTCTCTTGCCGAGCTTCTTATTTACATCGGAATTGTGGGAATTGTTGCCGGCTTGATGACCGGAATTGTTTCAACCATCACCAAAACGCAGGTGGAAGAGTCGGCTCAAAACGAGGTGACGGGGCAGCTTAACTTCGCCATGCAGACCATCCAGCGGCTGGTCAGAGAATCAAGTTTGATTGACCTTGCCGCCGGGACGGCAACCTCAACGCTGACGCTGAGAATGAAAACGCCTTCCCAGGATCCGACGCGGATATATCTTTCCAGCGGACGTATCTATATCCAGCAGGGCGCGGGCGGCGCGCAGGCGATCACCAGCGACAGCGTTGTCGCCGACGCGCTTGAGTTCAAGAAGTTCACCCAGTATCCGGCAAAAGACGTTGTGCAGATTGACCTTGCGCTTTCAAACGCGACGCAGGCATCTGGTCGCACCGTTAGCCGCTCTCTTCGTTCTGCGATTTCGCGCGTCTCGGCAGCGACATTCGACAGCGATTTGTTACCAGGAGCGGACAACGCCTACGACATCGGTATTGCTCCCTCTCCCCGCTGGCAGGATGCAATGTTCTCGGGAAGGGTCGGCATCGGCGTTTCCTCCATGTCGGGTAATAACGAACTTGACGTTTCGGGAGAAGTCGCCATCGGTACATATGCAGGCACAAACGCTCCGACGAATGGTTTGCTTGTGAGCGGCAACGTCGGGATTGGAACGACAACGCCTGGAGAGAAGCTGGAAGTCGCCGGCAACGTCCGTCTCAACCAAACAAGCGGTAATGTGTACACCTCCTACAGAACGAATGGAGGAGCGGCAGGTATCATCGGATGGGACACGACAGCGCAGGCATTCGTTGTCGCCGGGGCGAGTAACTCATTGACAGACCCCGGCATCGCGCTCAAATCCGGCGGCAGCGTTGGTATCGGAACAACCACGCCTATGTCATCGGTCAAACTCACCGTAGTGCAATCGGCATCGGGCGACTGGGAGGGTGTCCAAATACGCAGTACGCTCGCAAGCGGCAGAGCACCGGTGCTTAACTTCATAAACCAAGACACGTTTAGCAACTCAATTTCGCTGTCAAATATTAATAATTTTGCAATCGCTCCTGGCGGTGGCAATGTTGGCATTGGGACGACAACTCCAACGACTGCCGGACTTGTGATATCAACAAACGTGAGCGGTGTCGGCATCGACGTAAACAACCACCGGATTCAAAACGTGGCACTGCCGCTAAATGACAACGATGCTGCTACAAAAGCGTACGTTGACGCCGCAGGAGGCGGAGGATTAAGCGTCTACAAATCAGACGGAGTAACACTTCTGGGAAAATATGCGGGAGTAATTGACTTTTGCACTCATATGTCGAGTGGCCAGCAAGAACTGGAGTGTAATCTTAATACAATTAACTACAACGATTTCGTCATGTATATTTCCTCCAGTTCAAACACGCTATCGGTAATGCGTACACTAGACTCAACAGTGGGCACGCCCCAAACATGGTACTACAGTTTAGCTAACTGTACCGGAAACTTATACTCAGGGTTTATTAGTGAGACTGGAAGTTTCGATCGTGATGGCAACGGCTGTCTCAGACGCTTTCTCAAAAACTACAACCAAGTAGCGTACAAAGATGACCAATGGGATGGAAGCTATTGTCGATTCTATCAATCCATGAGCACACCTTATCAGAGTAGGAGGGTTGATAACGGCACTTGCACTAACGCAACTGGTACCACTGGTCTCTATACTGGCTTAGCGGGACCATATCCCCGAATCTGCGGCACTGGAACGTGCATCATCAAGTAAGAGACTGACTGTTTCTGCGTTGGTAATAACAAAAACACAGCTTACAGCCGTGTTTTATTTCAACCAGCCACCGTGACAACTCTCGCAACTTCAATAACTCCTCAACACAAGCAGAAGCGTTCCTCATTTCAATGAGTGGCGTTAAAACACTCTCGCCTGCGCCAGCGCCAGGTATTGGTTGATTGTCAGCGCGGAAACGATCAAAAGTAGCATCAGCACGCC
>CAYGZT010000010.1:0-2142 GCA_964354445.1 uncultured Candidatus Saccharibacteria bacterium | reverse complement strand
TTGCGGCGTACCATGCGGCAGATGTATTCGTCTTACCTTCATACGCGGAGAATTTCGGAATGGTCATTGCGGAGGCAATGGCATGCGGCGTACCCGTCGTCATCACACCGCGGGTAGGTCTCGCGCCTTATGTGCGGGAGGCAAGAGCGGGCGTTGTGGTTGAGAAGGACGTCGCAGCCGTCACCAGTGCTATCATTCGGATTCTCGGGGATTCTTTGAGCGCTCGCGCGATGGGTGAAGCAGGCAGGAAACTTGTCGTTGAACGCTTTTCGATGGAGTCGGTTGCCGACGCGTTTCTGGAAGCGTACAATACGCTCATCCGTGAAGGAATGCAGAATGCAGAAAGAGTATGAACGTCAGAAAGCTTCCCGTCACCGTTATTGTTCTTACCCACAACGAAGAACTCAACCTTGGACGTTGTCTTTCCAGTGTTGCCGATTGGGTGCAGGAGATTGTCGTTGTTGACTGCGGCTCGACCGATGCAACTGTTCAAGTTGCCAGAAAATTCGACGCCAAAGTTGTCACACACGAGTTCGTCAACCAAGCTCAGCAATTCAACTGGGCGCTTGATTCAGTGCCGATTGCGGGTGATTGGATCTTGCGGCTTGACGCGGACGAGTACGTCTTGCCCGAGCTTCGCGATGAGATTGCTGAAGCGATCGCCGTCACGCCTCCTGAAATGAACGGTTTTGAAATGAAGCGGCGGATGTATTTCTGGGGTAGATGGATTCGACATGGCGGGTACTACCCGACGTGGCTTCTACGGCTGTTTCGCGCAGGAAAAGGATACTCGGAGCTTCGCGCCATGGATGAGCACATCGTCGTGACCGAGGGGAGGGTTGATAGGCTCGAGCACGATTTTGTCGACGAGAATCACAAGAAACTCTCGTTTTGGGTTGATAAACATAATAAATATGCGACAAGAGAGGCGGAAGAAGCGTTGAAGTTAACTACAAATGGCAAATTGCAAATGGCAAAAGGCTCGGGGGAACAAGCGGCACGGAAGCGCTTGCTCAAAACCAGCTTCTATTACAAACTGCCGTTGTTTTTGAGAGCGTTCCTGTACTTCATCTACCGGTACATATTCCGACTCGGCTTTCTTGACGGCATCAAGGGACTCGTGTTTCATTTCCTGCAGGGGTTCTGGTATCGGTTTTTGGTTGACGCAAAGATTTATGAAATCCGATATCGAGAGCACAAAAGACAATGAAAGACATCTACATCCTTGGTTTGAATGCGTACCACGGTGATTCCTCTGCGTGTCTGGTCAAGAACGGCAGGCTCATCGCGGCACTTGAAGAAGAACGTGTTAGGCGCATCAAGCACTGGGCAGGGTTTCCCAGTGAGGCGATTAAGTTTTGTCTTGAGCACGCCGGAATCAGCATACGGGACGTTGATCACATTGCCGTTGGCCGTGATCCGAAAGCTCATCTGTGGCAGCGAGCCCTCTTTATTTTAAAAAACAGGCCGAGTCCGGCGTTTCTCTGGGATCGTCTGAAGAACCGTGCGCGAGTGAGAAGTTTTGACGATGAAATCAAGGGAACGTTTAATCTCAAGGGGGGTGAATTGAAAGCTCGGATTCATCATGTTGAGCACCATCAGGCCCATTTTGCCAGCGGCTTTTTTGTTTCCCCATTCGACAAAGCTGCCATCCTTTCGGTAGACGGCTTGGGTGATTTTGTGAGCACGATGTTTGGTGTCGGTGAGGGCAACAAGATCAAGGTTTTTGAAGAAACCTTCTTTCCCCACTCGCTTGGTTTCTTTTTTACCTCCCTCACTCAGTATTTGGGGTTCTGGAAATACGGCGACGAATATAAGGTAATGGGGCTCTCGGCGTTCGGGAAGCCGGAATTTTTGGACAAAATGCACGATATCGTAAAGACAAAAAATGACGGCTTGTTTGAGTTGAACCTTGACTACTTCATTCACCAAAAAGGCGAGGTTTCAATGACGTGGAACGGGGGGGAGCCGGTCATTTCCAGGATGTTTTCAAAGAAACTGGAGGAAATCCTTGGCCCGGCACGGGAGAAAGACGAGCCGTTGGAAAAGCGCCACGAAGACATCGCCGCTTCAATTCAGGCGCGGTACGAGGAGGTATTTTTTCACCTCTTGGGCCGACTTTCCCAGAAGACGGGAAGCGAG
>CAYGZT010000009.1:0-13951 GCA_964354445.1 uncultured Candidatus Saccharibacteria bacterium | reverse complement strand
TCGCAGGACCAGCAAGATGTGCTGATTCTGCGGTTCGTGGAAGATCTCTCATACCCCCAGATCGCTGAGGTTGTCGGGAAAAGTCAGGGAGCCGTTCGTGTGATTCAACACCGAGCGCTCAAGGCCATTCGAGACTTGCTTTCAACACAGCAATCATGAATGAAGAGAAAATCATCTATATCCTGCGCGCGATGCGCGCGATCACGCCGCGCACTCACCGTGCCTGGGAAGTACCGGAGCGCGCTCGGGAACCACACTATGTTCCCTCAATACGTGACTGGGCACGCGGTATTCTTGCTCCCGTGCCGTTTTCACCCGCGGCGGTGCTGACCCGCTCCTTTAAAATTGTCTCGTTCTCACTGATAGGGTTCACGATGGCACTGGCAGTGTATGCGGTAACACAGGAGCTCTCACCGCTGTTTTTGCCGGGGCTTAACCAAAACAAAATCGCAGCAGAAGCCGAAGCAATTAACGCAACAATCAATATTGAATTCGACCGCATCGAGCGTTTTGACATCGCCGCACAGGAGAGCGCGCAGGCACTCTCGGAGGCGGGACCGCAAGCATTCAGTCACCTGAACGAAACCATCATTCAGCGGGAAGCTCAACGTATCGAGCGAACAACCCAACAGCCCTCGTATGACGTCAATGACGAGATACATACCATCCTGCGCTCCATTAATGAATAGAGTTTTGGGAAAGATTGTTGTCGCCGTCGCCGCAATCACAGCCGTGGCTGCGGTGTTTTTATCATCACCAACCGCTCTCGCGGCATCGGCACTTGAGGAAAAGCTTGCACAAACCAAAGAAGACACGCTCAAGCTGGCTGAGCTTCGGGACGACACGACGCTTTCGGACACCGAGCAGTGGAAGCAAGAAAAGACGCTGACGGTCAAGATCCTGCTCACTATTCTAGAGATTTCCCAGCTGCAACTGGATGAGACCCAACGGAAGCTTGAGGCTTTGCAGCTGCCAAACACAGATGATTGGGCAGACGTTAAGACGGCGTTGCTTGCGCGCATTCAAAAAGACCGTGACTATTACACCACCACCCACGACCTGGTGCGTCAGAACAACGCATACATGCTGCTCCCCGAGGTTAAAACACTTGCCCAAGAGATTGAGCGGTACAAAACCGCCGACGGCGACCGGACGCTGCGCCGCATCAATTCCCTGATAACGGCGTTCAACATCGACGCCATGCTCTCTTTGGGAGACAAACGTGTTGAAAAAATCGGGAGTGACATCACCAAAATTTACAACCGCAAACTCACCAAAAACACCGCTTTAAAGTCAATGTTTACAAAGGCCTCCGAGGCACTGGAGCAGGCGCACAAAGACGCCGACCGTGCCAAGGAGGTAATGCTGTACGTCTACACTTCTCCGGAAACGTCAACGGCAACGACGACTTCTGAGTTTATCGAGGCACTCACCGACGAAATACGGGGGCTCAAAGAGACGACTCTTACAAAAACCGAATCCGATACAAGTAAATCTAAAACGGCTCCCCTGTCTCGCATCACAGTAACCGACGACGACGTCGACGAGTATATACAGACAAGGATTGTAGCCGCGCTTGACCGCATCCGCGCCGCATACGACATATTCAAAACCATGAGTACAAACGCCAAAACATATCTGCAGTAGGGATCACACTCAGAATCAAAAATCCCCCCGACGTAGCGTCGGGGGGATTTTTATAGTCATGTTACATGACGGCTTCCTTCAGAGCTTTCGCGGCTCTGAATTTTGGAGCGATCTTGGCGGCGATTTGAATCTTCTCACCCGTGCGAGGATTAATGCCCTCGCGCGCGGCGCGTTTTGTCACGCGAAAGACTCCAAAGCCAGGGATTGCTACTTCCTCACCCTTGCTCATTGTCTTCGTGATAGCGTCGAACACAGCGTCAACTGCAGCTGCAGCATGCTTTTTCACCTCAATACCAGCTGCCTGCATTACAATCCCAACAAGGTCTTGCTTCTTCATAATGCAAATAGTCCAGCGTTAGTGCTTTGCTCTTCTCGACCTTTATTGGCGTCCAGCACAGTATACAATCCCGTGTTCTTAAAGACAAGGAAATACGCGGTTTTCCAGATCATATTCCCTGGCAATCGCCATGAGTCAAAAAAGTGACTTATTTGCTTGATTTTCTTAACATTAACAACAAAAAACCGAGGGGGTGAAACGAGTAGAGAGCTCGCATAAATACACGGTTTTTCCACAGCCCCTACTTGCTCTCTCGATATCATCGCTTTCAATGAGTCCGGTGAGAGGTCGGTACGACATCAAAATCATCCATTTCCGACCCCCGAAAGAACATGTGGGTAATTTTCTGGGCCAAAAGTCCCACCTGGACCCGATAACGTTCATCGGACAACCCAGCGTTTTTGGTTGCGGGAAGATCAAGGCGCCCAACGGTTAGATGGGTGTGCCCCCGCGCGACATTCTTTGCCAGATTAATCGTCACGTCACAATTCACCCGTTTCTTGACGCCGGTTGTGCGGTCGCGGAGCTCGACAAAGAAATCGATTCCCAAGGCATCCAGTGGAGTTTCAAGAGATGGGTAGATGTGGATCTCAAATCTGCCCGTCATACCGTTGGCTTCTTCTACAGCGCCAACCTCCTTCTGCAAAATACTCTCAAAATCATTGATAAACGCTCCGCGACTGCTTTCAAGACGCTTCGGGTCAAGCCGGTCAAAATACCCGCTAATCAGATCAGCATATACGGGAGCAAGATGACCAGGAAGTTTTTTACCGTTCTTTTTCCGCTCATTCCATTCACGGAATATCTGTTCCATAGTGGTCGGAACTTTCCGGTCGCCCCGTACAGAAACCACCGGGATGCGTGGCATTTGACCTATCATATCACGCTCATATACAACGCCGCGGCGTTCTCCTGCGTCCGGACTCTCAGGAAGCATCGCGCCGTTTACACCAACGATTTTCTGCGGATCAATAAACCAGGCGCCCTCGTCTTCGGGAAAATATTCGTAACAATGCGAAGGGGTGGGGCAGTATTTATCCCACTCAAGGAACGGGAGTTTGACGCGCTTCTGTTCCGGACCCATTGTATGCACCGCATCCTCTACCCCATCCCACACACTTTGCTCTCTTATGGCCATGATGAGCGGCTGGTGATGACGATTATGATTGGTGGTATATATTGTTCGATCGTCGGTGCTCGGCCTTCAGTTTTTCTACCGTGCGTACTCAACCGCTCGCGTCTCCCGCAACACTACTACTTTGATTTCACCGGGAAATTTCACCTCCGACTCAATTTTTTTAGCGACTTCCCGCGCAAGCTCCAGCGCTCCGAAATCGTCCACCTTTTCGGGAATCACAAAAATACGTAACTCCCGGCCTGCCGAGATCGCATAGGCGTTCTTAACGCCTTCAAAGGACGATGCAATGGTCTCAAGCTCCGAGAGACGCTTGAGGTAGTTCTCCAGTGTATCGCGTCGTGCTCCGGGACGGGCCGCGGAAATGGCATCCGCAGTCGCTACAACGTACGCTTCCGGCGAGGCATAGGGATACTCCTCATGATGCGCTTCCATTGCCTTGATGACTCGCTCGTCGATGCCGTACTTTTTGAGGATTTTACGTCCGATATCAACGTGGCTTCCGGCAACCTCGTGGTCGATGGATTTTCCAATGTCATGCAGCAGAGCCCCCCGCTTGGCGACGTCTGCCGCAAGTCCCAATTCTTCGGCAATCATCCCTGCAAAGTGCGCGACCTCAACCGAGTGTCGCAATACATTCTGGCCGTAGCTGGTGCGGAAGTTCAGCCGTCCCAAAAGCTGAACAATTTCCTTGGGAAGATCGTAAATGCCTACTTCGTACGCGGCCGCTTCTCCGGCCTCGACAATTTGCTTATTGATATCCTGCTGAGCTTCTTCAACTTTTTCTTCGATTTTTGCCGGCTGGATGCGGCCGTCCTTGATAAGCCGCTCCAGTGCAATACGGGCAATCTCGCGCCGCACCGGATCAAACGAAGAAATCACGATTGTGTCGGGAGTCTCGTCGATGACCAACTCCACCCCCGTCAGACGTTCAAAGGTTCGGATGTTTCTTCCCTCCTTGCCGATAACCTTCCCTTTAAAATTCTCATCGGGGAGCGGTACCACCGTCGTCGTCAACTCGGTGGCGGAGGAGCGGCTGTAACGCTGAATTGCGGTGGTGAGAATCTCAAGCGCTTGCTTTTCAACTTCTTCCCTGCGATCGTGCATGATTTTCTTCGTGTACTCGGTCAGATCGTCGCGATACCTTTTTCCGATATCGGCAAACAGAGCGCGCTTCGCCTCCTCAACGCCCATCCCCGCAACCCGCTCAAGTTCCACGACGGCTCTCTCGCGCACTTTTTCAATCTCCCCTTTAACCGCCGCCGATTTTTCGAGGTTCGATTGAACAACCTTTTCTTTATCTTTGAGCTCAAGAGTTTCTCTTTCCAAGAGCTCCTCTTTTTTCATCAACCGCTGCTCAACCTTGTCCAGTTGACTCTTTCGCTCGCGTTCTTCTTTTTTAATCTCTTCAAGAATCTGAGTAGAGCGCTCCTGTGCCTCAAGGACTAGTGTTTTTGCTTTCGTTTTACTTTCCTCAAGCTGGTGTTTGGTGCGCTGCTCAATGGATGCCGCCTGCTGGGAAACCAGCACCTGGCGAACCACATAACCCACCACGGCGCCGATGACCAAGGCGCCGCCTATAAGAAGATATGATGTTTCCATAATGCCGACGGTGGCGGGTTCTTCCCGTCACGGCGCGACAAACACCGCACACACCGGCGTTATGCGGATGCGATAGTAACGATAGGACCGAAGAGAAGATAGAAGTTCCCCGAAATCATAGAGAGCATATCTCCAAAATCCAAAAGTTAGTACTATCAGCAACAAGTGTCGCACTCACTGACAAGAATTCACCCATCAACCGATTACTGACACTTTCAAATGACATAGTACACCAGTCGGTATTCTCCAGTCAACGGTACGCCTCCGCGTTTCAAACACATCGGCAATGATGTATGCTAAAAGTACAGCTATGAAAAACGCGGTTATTCTAATGATCTTGGACGGGTGGGGGATCGGACAGGAAAATCAGGCAAATCCCATCTACGCCACACATCCTCCCACTATTGAATACATCAAAAACAACTACCCCTCGGGATCCCTGCAGGCATCGGGTATTGCGGTGGGACTTCCCTGGGGTGAGGAAGGAAACAGCGAGGTCGGCCACCTGACGATGGGGGTGGGCAAGGTCATCTATCAGCACTATCCCTACATCACCCTTGCCATACGCGAGGGGCGGTTTTTCACCAATCCCACCATCTTAGCAGCGCTCGACCACGTCAAACAAAACCATTCCAAAATCAACCTGGTCGGGCTTATTGGTGAAGGAAATATTCATTCGTCGCGGGAGCATGTCGAAGCGCTCATTCAAATGGTGCGACAGCACGGTGTCGACTTTGCCATTCATGCAATCACCGACGGGCGTGACGGCCGTCCGTCTTCGGCAATGGAGTTTCTGGCAAAGCTGCCTGCAGAAAATCTCGCAAGCGTTATGGGACGTTTTTACGGCATGGACCGCGACCGGCACTGGAATTTCACCCAGCAGGCATATCAAACGATGGTCGGTCAAGGACCTTCGCTGGCGCTCTCGCAGCTGCAGGAACACATCCAGCGCACCTACGACAAAGATCTCAATGACGAATACATCACGCCGGTCACTATCGAAGGCGGCGTGCGAGCTATCAAAGACGGCGATGCGGTGTTTTTTTTCAATTTCCGCGAGGATCGCATGCGTCAGATCGTGGAGAGTTTCGTAACTCCATCGTTTGCGGAATTTCCCACCGCGCCATTCAAAAATCTTTTTGTTGCGTCAATGACCCAGGTCCAGAGTGATCTCAATATGCCGGTTGCGTTTCCGCCGCAGAACATCGGAACGTCACTGGGAAAAATCCTTTCGGAAAACGACAAAAGCCAGTTGAGAGTCGCCGAGACGCAAAAGTACGCTCACGTTACGTTTTTCTTCAACGGGTTGGTGGATAAGGCGTATCCCAACGAGTACCGCATCCTGATTCCATCCCGCACCGTCCCCCGCCAGGATCAGGACCCCGAGATGATGGCTCCAACCATCACGACACGACTGACACAAGCAATCGAGGAACACACGTTTGATTTTATTTTGGTCAACTATGCAAACCCCGACATGGTTGCGCATACCGGAAACTACGAGGCGTGCAAGAAGGCCGTGGCGATTATTGACCGCGAACTTAATCATGTCATCCGCTCGGTGCTGGAAACGGATGCAACGCTTCTTGTTACCGCCGACCACGGCAACATTGAGCGGGTGGCAAATCCCCTGACCGGAGAGCCGGAAACAAAACACGATATCAGCCCGGTGCCGGTGTATCTTGTAGGCAAGCGTTACTTCCGCCCTCAAAATCCAGCAGCGGTGCGCGAGCACGAGCATGCCACTATGGGGATGCTCGCCGACATTCCGCCCACTATTCTTGAATTGTTCGGCATCCCCCAGCCGCCCGATATGACGGGGACGAGTTTGTTGAGGCAGTTTATGACCCAGTTCTAATGCTTGAGAAAACAGCCCCGACATGCGTCGGGGCTGTTTTTATTCCCACTTTCCACCCCGGTAGTATTCGCCTTAGCGGAATTACGGGCCTTCGCCTCGCTGAAGTGGCTTCGTCCACGCAAGCGGGGCTTCGCTCGCTTTCTACTTTCTACTTACTTCCTCCCATATCTCAAACAACCGCTGATACTTGTTCATTCGCCACAGTGTTGCAGGTGCTCCCGATTTGAGGCCCCATGCACCAACGCCGAATGCAAGGTCGGCGATAAAATCGTCTTCGGTTTCTCCGCTGCGATGTGAAACAATTGTTTTCCATCCTGCCCGGTGCGCCATGTCGCATACTGTCAGCGTTTCGGACAGCGTCCCGATTTGGTTTGGTTTTATCAGAATCGCGTTTCCCGCTTCTTTCTCAAGCGCGGTTGCGAGGCGACCGGGGTTTGTCGCCGTCAGATCGTCGGTTATGACCAACCTGTTCCTCCCGGCATCGGTGACAAGATGTGCGAAAGATTCAAAATCTTCTTCGTAAAACGGATCTTCAATCGAAACAATGCCGTACGCGCTCATCAGGTCAAGATACCTCGCGTGCAGTCCGACTGCATCGTAGGAGGCACCGTCAACTGTATAAGAGCCATTGCGGTAAAACTGCGTCGCTGCCACATCAAGTCCGATGCGGAGAGGGTAGCGATACGCATCAATAACATCCCAGAGGGCTGCCAGAGCATCGCCGTTTGACGCAAACGGACAGAAAAACCCCGCCTCATCCCCCGTCAGTACCCGCTGTCCGTAGTGCTTGTGGAGGTACTCCTCAAGCTTCATGTAAAACTGCTGGGCCATTGCAAGCGCAATCGCATAGTCATCGGTATCGGGGATAATCTGAAACTCCTGAAAATCAAGTTTGAGATTTCTTCCCGCTGCATCTTTCCAGTCATTTGGAACTTCAACGTGCGCTCCCCCGTTGATCATGTTAAACACGGGATGCGGGAATGAGGTGCTCCCGCGCACCGATACGATTCCCCGAATGTAGTCAAAGAGCTCTTTTTTCTCCTCGCGCGCTTTGGCGCGCGCAAACGCCAGTGAGAGCGCGAGCGTCAGGTTGGCGCCAAGGTTACTTTTGCTTTCTGTTCCGTCCACCGCGATGAGAAAATCGTCGAACTCTTTTTGATTGGAAAAGTCGCGTGTGCAAAGCTCCTTTTGGACCGCGCCGAATTTCTCAAGCGCCCGCGAGGGCTCCAGCGCGTGCGCCTCGTGAATCCCCGTGCTCTTGCCCGACGGCACCGATGCGCTTACATCAAAACCACCCCCACTCATCCATGCCAGTAGCGTATCAGTACCGCGCGAATCTCTGATGATTTCCACTCGAATTGTTCCGATTCTCATGCTCTTCGTGCACGTCTTGCTTTTTTAAGCCGCGACAGCGCAAGAATAGTAGAAATGACCGAATCGGGGTTCAGAGACATGCTCTCGATCCCCTCCCTGACCAGAAACGCCGCAAGGTCCGGGAAGTCGCTGGGACCCTGTCCGCAGATACCCACGTACTTTTTCCGTTTTCTGCAGACGTGAATCACCTGCGCGAGCAATTGTCTTACTGCCGCGTTATTTTCATTCGCGATACTCCTGATACGCTCGTTGCCGTCGCGGTCAATCCCCAACGCAAGCTGCGTCAGGTCGTTTGAGCCGATGCTCATGCCGTCAAAGATATCCAAAAACCGGTCGGCAAGAATGACGTTTGAGGGTATCTCGCACATAACGTAAACCTTTAGGTTTACGTTATCCTCCGTAGCTTCCCTGCCCGCCGAAGCTTTAGCGAAGGAGGAAGCGAAGGAGGATTCGCGTTCAAGCCCATATTTTTTCATGAGCGCGAGAACGCGCTTTCCCTCCTCCACCGTGCGGCAGAAGGGAATCATCACCTGTATGTTGGAGAGTCCCATCTGTTCCCGAACCTTTTTGATGGCTTCCACCTCAAGCGCAAACGCTCTCTCGAATGCGGGATTGTAGTACCGCGACGCACCCCGCCATCCGATCATCGGATTCTCTTCCTGCGGTTCGTACAACTCTCCTCCCACTAGCTGCCGATACTCGTTGGTTTTGAAGTCGGAAAATCTCACGATCACCGGCTTGGGATAAAACGCCGCTCCGATCATCGCAACCCCGTATGCAAGTTTGTCCACGTAAAACTGTGTCTTATTCTTGTATCCGATCGTCCGTTTCTCGATTCCTTGGAGTACCCGCTTTACCGCCTTCGATTTCCGACTCTCGGCTTTCAACCTGCGCCAATCCACCAGTGCCATCGGGTGTATCCCGATCTCGGAGGCGATGATAAACTCCTCGCGCGCAAGTCCCACTCCGCTGTTGGGCAGAAACGATTTCTCAAACGCGGTCTCAGGAGTGGCGATATTCATCATGATCTTGGTTGCGATATGCGGGAGTTTTTTGATGTTGTGTTCGGTGACAGAAAATTTCAGTGCGCCGCGGTACACATACCCTTCGCTTCCGGTTGTGTCCACGGTGACGGTCTGACCCGTCTTAATCCTGCGCGTCGCATTGCCAGATCCAACGATGCAGGGAATGCCGAGTTCCCGCGACACGATTGCCGCATGCGACGTGCGACCCCCTTTGTCGGTGACAATCGCGGACGCGACTTTCATAATCGGTTCCCAGTCGGGGTCGGTCATGTCGGTCACCAGCACTTCTCCCTTCTCAAAGGCATGGATCCCCTTTACGTCAAGAATGACGCGCGCTCTCCCGACTGCAATTTTGCTTCCCACCGACGCCCCGCTGACCAGCGGTTTTCCTTTATCGTGCAGTTTATACTCCTGCACCTTGGAAAAATCTCTCTGGGCGTGCACCGTTTCGGGACGGGCTTGCACGACAAAAAGTTCCCCGGTGCGACCGTCTTTTGCCCATTCAAGATCCATGGGTGTCCAGCGCCGGTTTTTCCTCGTATAGTGTTCTTCAATCAACACTCCCCACCGGGCAAGTTTCAGAATCTCTTCATCTTCCAGAATAAACGCATGCCGCAAGAGGTCGGGAACGGGAATGATCTTGGTCGGTTTCGCGCCAGCCGACGAGTACACCATCATGCGCTCTTTGGCTCCCAGCTTTTTGTTAATAATGGGAACGATTCCGTGTCCATCCTTCAGGAAAGGTCTGAATGCCAAAAATTCGTCGGGGATCACCTCTCCCTGCACGATCATCTCCCCCAGCCCCCACGATCCGTTGATGAGCACCACATCTCCAAAACCCGATTCGGTGTCGAGCGTGAAAAGAACTCCGGAACATGCTTTGTCGGAACGCACCATTTTCTGCACTCCCACCGACAATGCGATCTCTGTGTGGTCAAATCCCTTATCGTGCCGATATGAGATCGCCCGGTCGGTAAAAA
The DNA here is from genome assembly GCA_964354445.1 of uncultured Candidatus Saccharibacteria bacterium. GTDB lineage: Bacteria > Patescibacteriota > Minisyncoccia > UBA6257 > JAGOQP01 > CAYGZT01. The sequence continues at coordinate 3,993 of CAYGZT010000009.1, read as the reverse complement.
GCGACGCAAAGCACCGCCTGACCGCCGACAGAAGTTTCTCCTCACCCACAATGTGAAGGTAGGTCTCCTGCTGTCCGGCAAACGACGCGCCGGGAAGGTCCTCGGCGGTGGCGGAGGAGCGCACCGCGACATCGACGTGCGTGCCGTACTTCTTTTCCAGGCCCCGGTACGCAACGCGAATCTCCCGCTCAAAGTCTTTGGGCAACCGAGCCGACACAATTGCCTCCCTGATGATTTTTCCTCTCCGCTGGAGGTCGCGGATGTTTGTGGTGCCCAAACCCTTCAGAGTTTGGGCAATAAACTGTTCCAAATTTTTTTCTTTTGTGCCTGTGCCGCCCGGAGTGGATACCTTCGACTTTCTCAAAAAATGCCGAAACGCCCGTGCGGTTGTCGCGAATCCGTCTGGAATGGAAACGCCCTTGGGACCAAGGGCTCGTATCATCTCACCCAGCGACGCGTTCTTGCCGCCAACCTCTCCTACATCCTTGATGGTCAGAGAAGCAAAGCGTCTGATAAACTTTTGTGTCTTCATATGCAATAGAAAACAAGCTGTGCGACAGTCGTATTATAGCATACGGCAGCCCGCATAAACACACGCTTAAAAACGGCCGGGATTCCCTGGCCGTTTTTTGTACCGCTGATTGGCCATCAAACTTCCCATACTTTACAGCAACTTGATCACCAGCATCAGGTCAGACACGTTGAATGCGCGGCGTTTCACAATGACGTGGCCGCCGGCTTTCTTGAAAAACGCGAATGAATTGTTGGAAGAAAGATACGGTCGAGGATCAATGTTGCGCGCGATGATGTTCTTTACCGTCTCTGAGTCCGCCAAAGCTCCCGCGACCGGTGTGTTGTCCCAGCCGTCGGAAGAAACGCTTGCAACCAGCGTCCCGGAAAGACTAAGTTTCCCTTCGCATGCCTGTGCCACCGCCGCCAAAACGGCTTCCTGATTACGACCGCCCCTGCCGGACTTTTTTGAAAGCTTAACGGTTGTCTCGCCGCCTATTAACAACGCCTCACCTCGTCCGATGCGCCTGACCAGAGAACCAAAGACGCGATGTGCATCCCCCTCCCAGACAAGTGAGACAATCGAAGAACGGTATCCCAGCGAACGAGCCTTGGCCTGCATCGCTACAAGCGCATCCTCGTTACACGCCAAAAGAAAATGCGACGCCCGTGTAAAATATTTCTTGTTCTTGGGAGTTTCGATGAAGCGCAGCTTGCGGTACGGGATGTCGTATCTTCTCAATACCGCTTGGGCATCGGCGACACTGGTGGGATCGTACACGGTCGGTCCCGATGCGATAGTTGAGAAATCGTTCCCGCATACGTCCGAAACGATCAGCGATACGGACCGGGCCGGGTAAGTAATATATGCCAGTCCTCCTCCCTTGACGGCGGAAAGGTGCTTTCTGACCGTGTTGAGTTCTTTTATAGACGCTCCTTTGCGCGTCAGCACGTCAAACACCGTCGAGCAGCGCACGCGCTCGTCATCCGAGCCGCACAGAAGCGATGATCCTCCTCCGCCGATGACAAAGACAACAAGATCGCTCTCTTGTAGGGTTTCGAGTGTGCGGACGATGTACCGGGTAGCTCGAATGTTCGCCGACGAAGACCTTGGATGGGTTCCCAAGAAAACCTTCACGCGCCGGCTTGGGCGCAAGAATCCAGAGGAGTTTCTGACATCCAGTGCAATGGCGCCCGTCAGCTTCTTGCCTGCAACACCGGCGATTACCGAAACCGCCGCGTGCGACCCTTTCCCGAAACCGATCACCCACAACCGCCCGATACCGGAAAGATCGATGCGGTAAGTACGCGCAACATCCGAAACGGACAGCACGTTGCCCCGCATGCGTACCCGTCGTCGCGTCAATGTTTCAATGTCAACGGCACGGTATCCCGCTTCAAAAATCGTCAGTGCGTCCTTTCGCAGCGGATGAGTTGCTGAAAAGCTCCGGTTCACGATCGCCATAGGTCTAAAACAGATATGCAATAATCAGAGGAATGGTAAAAAACGATATAATCGTCGACGCCAAGAGTGAATTTCCCACCAAGGTGGTGTCTAAATCAAACCGCTCGGCGATAACGAACGTAGTGACCGCCACCGGCATGGCTGCAAGCAGCAGGAGAAGGTTTCTGGTATCTGCAATCCCCACCAGAGATGAAACGACAAGGACCAGTGCCGGAAACGCAATGGTTTTGACCAGAGAGAAACCGGCCACCAATGCAAGCCGACGTTTGAGAAACCTCTTGTACAAAAACCCGCCTAATGCAAAAAGTGCCACCGGCGAGGCAGTCGCTCCGATCATCGCGAGCGCACTCTCAAGCACCTGAAGCGCCGCTCCGTTTTTGGGAATGAAACTGATACATACGCCGATGAGGGACGCGACAGTCAGAGGATTTTTCAGAAACAGCACAAGCTGGTGCCTCAGCGAATGTTCGTGATGTGCCCACCACCGCACGACAAAAATGGAAGCGAGAATGGGGAGTACCAGATACACCGTCGCGACCAGTGCGCCGTACGAAAGATACCGACTCCCCAGCGACGAGATGACGAGCGGGAGCCCTAAGTAGATGGTGTTTCCCGTTGTTGCAACGAGAAACAGCGCCGCTTTCTGCTTGCGGGATATCGGAAGCAGTACCGCCAGTGCCAGCACAAGCACCATGAACGCAATCATGATACCCACGCTCGCAAGAACGGATACGTAGACCCGCGGCTCTGAAAAATCCAGCTTCCAGAAACTCACAACGATCAGCGCCGGCAACGAAACATAGTAGGCAAACGCGTTCAGCACATGAACCCACACCGCATCAACGACGCGATACTTTCGAAACAGCCACCCCGCGGCAATGACCGCAAAGACGGGAAGTGTGATGGCGACAGAAGTCATACCTTACGTCTTTTTAATCCCGATCCAGAGCCGGGCAGTATCCATCTTGGTGTCAAGCTCCGCGTCAAAGGCATCGGTACGCCCCATCGTAATGCTCCGTGCACCAACGTCTTTCTTTAATTGTGCCCCCCGGCTCGAAAGGAGCCCGCGGAGTTCCTGTGAAGAAGTGTCGATCCAGAGTGTTATTTTGTTTTTTGGAACGCACCCGGCGTCTTGCCGAAGACCCTGAATGCTGCGCGAGATCTCGCGCAGCATTCCTTCGGCGCGAAGCTCGGGTGTTATAGCCGTATCGATTTCAAAATCGCCCGTCACAGTCTTATCAAAGACAACCTCCTTGACGTTGACCTCGTCAGCCAAGATCGCCAGCAGCTCTTCGTTCTTCTTCACGTTCTCTATCCTGTTCTTTATCTTGAGCGCCGCCAGCGGCTGCCGCACTTTGATTCCCGCCTCGGCGCGCTTTGAAAGAACCGCGCTCGCGCACCCGCGGATGCTATCCATGGCAGCATTCAGCGACGCATCGAAAACACCCGCAGGAAACGACGGCCAGTCGTCCAGATGAACCGACTGCCGCGCGTCAAAAAGGTGGTCTTTGTACAGCGATTGATAGAGCTCCTCCGAAAAGAACGGAATAAAGGGAGCGGTCATTCTGCACAGAGAAAGCAGTACGTACGCTAACGTCGAGGATGCATGCTCAAGATCTTTTGTGTCTTCGGGCTTCTGGAACCGGCGGCGGGAGCGGCGGATATACCAACGCGAAAGATCCTCAACGGCAAAGGTTTCAAGCCGTTGGGCCGCTGTGAGCGTGTCGTAGGCGTCCATACACCCGCTGACTTCTCGCGCAACTTGCGCGCAACGGGAGAGAATCCAGCGGTCAAGGATGTGGTCGCTGGAGGGAAGTTTTTCGACAGCGCGTTTGGGCTTCCCGTATGTGTGCAGAAACACGTACGAGTTGTACACGACCAGCAAAAATCTGCGCAAAGCCGCCGCAACGTCCGCCTCGTCGAAGTTTTTTGGTTCGGCGGGAGCGTTGACGGTGAAAAAGTACCACCGCACCGCGTCAACACCGTACTTTCCGATAAGTCCCCATGGGTCAACCACG
>CAYGZT010000008.1:0-5238 GCA_964354445.1 uncultured Candidatus Saccharibacteria bacterium | reverse complement strand
CGCATGAGTAGGGGGTTTGAATTATTCAATTCGGCGATATATACTTGATGCCATGAGCGATACCAACGACTTTTTTGAACAACTGGCGGGGGTCAAGTATGGGGAAGACGACATTGAACCCCAGCTCACCAAAGCAAACGCGCGACCCTTGAGAAAAAACAATGAGGGCGCAACCGCGTTGGCGGAAAAAGAGGATGAGGACGAACTGGCATTTGAGGATGCGGAAGGGCATCTGACGATTGACGTTTTTCAGGACGACAACAACATCTACATCGAATCGGCAATCGCGGGCGTTGATCCCGACAATATTGACGTTGCCATTACGCCCGAGTCGGTCTCCATCAAGGGCTCGCGCAAGCGCAAAGAGGTGGTCAAAAAAGAGGACTACCTGTATCAGGAATGTTTCTGGGGGAACTTCTCGCGCTCGGTGATTCTGCCGCAGGAGATTGACGCGGACAGAGCTCAAGCATCGCTGAAAAACGGCGTGCTCAAAATCATTCTTCCTAAGATCCAGCGTACCAAGAGCAAGAAAGTGAGAGTGAAGGTGGATTAGACGGGTAGAAAATTCCAGAAAGAGTCAAAAGCCGGGCGAAAGCCCGGTTTTGATTTCATTCAATATGCACCTGCCGTCCGAACAATTTCAGATATGCGGCAAGGTAAGGGTACTGGTGCAGGGCAGGGTCACGCGAGAGGAGTTTGAGCGCTTCTTCACGCGCGTTGACAACGAGGTCTGGATTGGCGAGTGACTTCATTGCAAGGTCTGGCATTCCGGTTTGTTCACTCCCCAGGAATTGTCCGGGACCGCGCAGTTTCAAATCAACCTCGGCAAGCTCAAATCCGCTTTTTGCGCTCAGAATGGCCCTCAGACGTGTGCGCGTGGTGCCGGAGCGCGATTCGGTGAGCAGGAAGCAGTATGACTGGTACTCGCTGCGTCCCACACGACCGCGAAACTGGTACAGCTGCGCCAGACCGAAACGTTCCGACCCTTCGATCATTATAATCGAGGCGTTTGGCACGTCTATGCCGACCTCGACCACCGATGTGGAAACCAAGACGTCAATTGAGCCCGACGTGAACGCGCTCATAACCTCGTGCTTTTCCTTTGACGCCATGCGGCCGTGCAGCATCGAGACGCGCAAGTCGCCAAATATCTTTTGTGAAAGTTTTTCGTACTCTTCCTTTACTGATTTGACTTCGAGCGTTGCCCACTGGCGGGGTGAGAGCGGCGCCCCTTCGGTGTCGGTGGGGTCAATGCGCGGGCAGATGACGTAGCACTGCCGTCCCTGGTGCACCTGCTTTCGTATGAAGTCGTAGGCGGCAGGGCGCGATGCGGGCGGGACGATTTTGGTAACAATCGGTTTACGGTCGTGTGGAAGCTCGCTAATGACGGACAAATCGAGATCTCCGAACACGGTCAGTGCCAACGTTCGCGGAATGGGAGTGGCGCTCATGGAAAGAAAGTGCGGTACAAGGTCATGGCTGCGTATGCTCGCAAGTTGTGCCCGTTGACTGACGCCGAAGCGATGCTGTTCGTCAACGACGACGAACACGACATTGTCAAACTGCACGTGTTTCTGAATCACGGCGTGGGTTCCGATGATGACGCGAAGCGCTCCAGAGCGAATCTGCTCGAGAACGTCTTTCTTTGAGCAAGACGTGTCAAGCCCTCGCCCCCAAAAGGCACTGCTTTTTGACGATGTGAGCAGCGCTACTCCTCCCGAGAACTCCTCAAAGAATTTTGTGAATGTTGCAAAGTGCTGAGCGGCAAGCACCTCGGTGGGAGCCATAAAAACCGTCTGGAAGCTCTGCTGGGCCACATTAAGTGCCGCCAGCGCCGCCACGACGGTCTTTCCGGACCCCACGTCGCCCTGCAGAAGCCGGCTGGTGGGATGCGGTTTTTTGAGGTCCTCGAGAATCTCCCACAACGCCTTTTTTTGCGAGAGCGTGAGCTGGAACGGGAGATACGAGAAGTATTGCTTTATGTTCTCGGGGTCGTACGCGACGGCGAGCGCGCGGTGCTGCGCAAGACGCCGCTTCTCATTTGCCTTAAGAAGCTGCAGCAGGAAAAGGTCCTGAAACGCAAAGCGCTTCAGGGCGCGATCTGCATCATCGAAGCTTGCCGGAAAATGTATCTGCTCGAACGCTTCCCCGATGTGTAGAAATCGATGCTGTGCAAGAATGTCCGGCGGCATGAACTCATCAACCGCCGCTATCTGCTTGATGACTTTGCTGAGTACCAGCCGTATCGCTTTGGAGGTAATCCCTTTCGTTTCCGGATATACCGGCACGATGCGCGCGGTGTGCCGGGTTTCTTGCTGCTGTCGCGAAATGATTTCGTAAACGGGGCTTGAGAGCACGAATCGCCCCCGCTCGTCGGCAGCGACTTTTCCCGCAAGATTGACCGACATTCCTTCTTTGAGAACGCCGGCGAGGTACTTCTGATTGAACCAGATAGCCCTGATATGTCCGCTCTCATCGGCAACGGTTGCTTCCACCAGCCACATCTTCCTTTTCCACGTTTTGCGAACACCCAGTTTCTCTATGACACCGAACACCACAACAGTTTCTCCTCCTACGACGTCAGCGATTTTTGAGATTTTTGAAAAGTCCTGGTAGCGGAAAGGGAAGTGATACAAAAGGTCTTTGACGGTGTGGATGTCAAGCTTCGCGAACTTGGCGGCAAGAAACGGCCCGACTCCTTTCACCTGCGTCAGCGGCTGGGCAAGAAACGTCATGGATGTATTGTACTACAAACCGGGCTCCGGTCGCGGGGAGCGTGTTGACGACAAGGGTGTTTGGGGCGTAGAGTTTTTGACAGTTCGCGCAAAGCGACGGGAGGAAAACATGACTTGGCTGGAAAAGCTTGAGCGTGCGCTTGAGCGCACAGCCCCGCTTTCGGCATACAGCTTGCCTCCGGTGAGACCCGGTGATGTGGTGTTGGGAACGGCACCCGAGCATGTCAGGAAACTGTATATGCTCATGGCAGTGCTTCTGCAAGCGTCCCAAGATGCGGAGGAAGGAACGCTGGAAACGGTTTGGGGGTTTATGGACGCTTCATACCTGTTTTCGATGGACGAGCGGCAGCAAGTTGCGTTGCACAAGAGAGTGCGGGCGCTTGCGATGCAGGCGGAAGTCGTCATGCTTATTATGTGGATGTCAGCAAGACACGCGCTGGAGTGCTGGGATGTCGGCGGTATCACATTCGCGGCCAACTGGTCGGTTGTAGGGCGCAGCGACAACGAGACAGAGCGCCTTCTCTGGGAGAATGAGTATCCCAGAGAGACAGTTTCCTCACCATGGCTCGAGAACTTCAAGAAGCGCCTAGGCGCTGCGGAGGCGAAAGAACACCGCCTCCTCGATGTGGGAGTTTCTGTGAGGGAAACGGTGATTGCGGCAGCCGACGAGCATCTCCGCCGCCTCTTCTGCGTGATGGCAGATGCCGATGATCGCCGCAAGGAAGCGTATTCTCAACTGGCGCTTAACCATGATGCTCCCTCCGAGCAGCTGGCATACCTCAATCGTGAGTTCTGCAGGGCGTCGCGGGAGCGTACGACTGCCGAAGCCATCTTTCAGGTCTCGGCAAAAGACACGTATGACCTCTGGGACGTAGCACTGGTCGCCATGCGGCGCGGATGGTGTATCACCTCGCGCGCCGAGCTCGGGGTAGCGGTTGTTGAGATGATCGCGTGCGAGACGCAAGATATTCCCCCTGTCGGAAAGTTTCACATGTGAGCAGGAGCAGTGCTTGTGGCAGCGCGCTCCGCTTGCCGGCCGCCTTGCGGCCGGTTTTCCTTTTTAACCAAAACAAAACACCTCAATAGGGGTGTTTTGTTTTATAACCGATTGGTCATCTTTGTTATTGCAGTGCCGCGTATGCGTCCACAAGACCCGAGCCGTACTGGAAATCTTTTCCCGAAGCGTCCAGGTCGTGCGCGGTTGCCTCAAGGCGTGCCTGCACTTCGGCGGGTGAGCATGAACCGCTGGCGTCCGTGTCACACTTGGTCGGCACAGAGAGCAGAAGCGCCGCAACGCCGGCTGTATGCGGGGATGCCATTGATGTTCCGCTCATCGTCGCATAGGAAGAGTTCTTGTAGGTGGAGAAGATGCTTGCGCCGGGAGCTGCCACATCAACCTGCGGTCCCACTGAGGAGAATGAGGCAAGGTTGTTGTTTGAATCGGTTGCCGATACCGCGATAACTTCGGAGTATGCGGCGGGATAATTCACCGCGCCTCCATAGGCGTTTCCTGCGGCGGCAACCAGTACGATGCCGGCATTGTAGGCGCGCACGATTGCGTCATGAAAGGACTGAATATCGGAAACCGTTCCCAAGCTCATATTGACAACCTTGATGCCTTTGGCGATTGCCCAATCAAGTCCCTCGATGATGTCGGAAAGGTATCCGGAGCCGTTGTTGTTAAGCACCTTGACCGCATAGAGGTCTGCTTTGGGCGCAACGCCGATGACGCCGACGGTATTGTCAATTGCCGCGATGATGCCTGCAACATGCGTGCCGTGCCCGTTGCCGTCTGTGACCGACTGTCGGAGACTGATGGCGTTGTACTGTCCTTTGATGTTTGCTTTCAGGTCAGGGTGTGAAAGGTCAATACCGGTATCAAGAATTGCCACCTTGACGGGGTCTGCAGTGGTCGTTCCCCATACATCATTGGCGTTTACGCGCTCAACACCCCACGGGAGCACCTCTATGGGTTGCGCGAGTGTTCCTGTCCCGCCTCGCGCAGTTCTCTCGCCGGTCTCAAGCGCGGTGATGATGACATCGTCATCAATGCGCAGCACGTTCGGGTTGCGGCGCAGCTTACTCAATCCGTTGCGGTCGAGCACCATAACCGATGCCCGCGCGCGTTGCAGATGTTTGATCTTAGTCGCGCCGACCTCTTTGATGATCGTATCTTTTGCTTCGTCGGAGAGATCGTTCGTGAAGACGACAATTTTTCTTCCCGGCTCGTCGCCACCGCGTTGCGCTTGAGCAAGCAGTGGCACCGTCCCGGCGGCAACCGCAAGCACCGCGACTGCCAGCATGAGTATTTTAAGTATGCGCATAAAGACTTGGTTACTGGTACGTAGATAATTGTAGTTGTGTTGAAAACGGAGTCAAGCAATGTGGTACATAAAAAGGTATGCCGTGTACTATGAAGCTTCAGCGAAGTAGTGCGCCCAGGAAGAATTGAACTCCCATCTCAAGCTCCGGAGGCTTGCGTTCTGTCCGTTGAACCATGAGC
>CAYGZT010000007.1:0-10520 GCA_964354445.1 uncultured Candidatus Saccharibacteria bacterium | reverse complement strand
CGGGGATGTACCCTTTGACCAGGTGCGGGTGGGATTGCGGGCGGAAAATCCGCGCAATTCGTTTGAATCCGTTTCAACATCGCGAGTATTCACGGCTCGCTGAAGCAACATGAGATACCAAACCCACATTCTCGGCCTCGTACTCATCCTGCTGATGGCTGGTGCCGCAGTCGCCATGGCTGACGTGGCTGACCTTGGGTATCCACCGTTTGCACAAGCCACAGGCCCAGCCGATTTCATACAAAAACTCTATGACTATGCGCTTAGTATCGCCGGCACACTTGCGGTAGTGATGATTGTCTACGGCGGCGTGAAGTATGTGGTCAGCGCCGGCAGCGTTTCCGCGCAGAGCGACGCGCGTGACATCATCAAAAACGCGGTATGGGGAATTGTGCTATTGGGAGGTGCGTATCTGGTTCTTAATACCATCAACCCCCGGCTGGTTAATTTGAGTGAAAACGAACCGGGCATAGCACCAATAACAGCAGCGCCAACATCAACACCAACATCGCCGTACCAAGGCTCTGTCAGCAACCTAACACAGAAAGAGGCAGAGTATGTTTTGAATTATTTTGGTATTAGCTGGAGATCTTCTGGAAACTGTTCCGACCCGAACAACTCGAATTGCACAAGTTTCGAAGGATTACTCAAAAGGGCGGTGTGTAGGTTAATAGAGATGAGATATAACGGCGCCGATGACCTTACGATAACTGCTGGCACCGAGGTAGGGCACCAAACTCACGGTCCTGGGATACCCGTTGTTGATTTAAGCACTACAGTACACCTTATAAGCAGAACCGACTTGTACATATTAAAGCAAATCGGAATAGCGGCGGATCAGGTAGAGCTCAACACAAAGCACTATACAGGTCTTGGCGACTTCAATTCATATACTCTTGAGGAGTCCAGCAGCGTGCCAAAACACTGGCATGTCAGATTGAACGAGCGAACCGACGTTGATATTTCTGACGCTTTTGCATATTCAGGTTCGGGTGAGGTCGTAGGACTTTCGTCGGAGTGGTTTAAGTGCAAGACTCCAGACTGAATTGTTTAGCAGCAACTAGCCATGTCTAATCCGGGTAGGTCAAAAAAGATTTTAATTATTGTCGCTGTTGTTATTGTTATTGCAGCAGTTCTTATTGGAGTTTATTTTGGCCTGAGGAAGTCGCAGCAGGTAATCTTTATCCCTGGGATAGGGTCGCTTCCTATTGGTGGAGGAGGACAGCCGACAGGAAGAACCCCTGACGGCGTGGACAAGGAACCAGGGCTGACCCAAGACATTGAGCAGCAAAAACAGCGGCTCACCGCGCTTTCCTCAAAACCGGTGGTTGACTTCTGGGTAGTGTGGGACGGCTCAACCTCAACGGTGCCGCAAGTGCTCTACATCGATTCAAAAGGAGAGGTTGGACATATTGTAAATCCCGGCGAGGAAAAAACCATCACCACGTCGTCATTCGGCACGCCGCTCAAAGTTGTCCAGAACATTGACGGCTCAAAAGTCATTGCGGCATTTGACTCGGGAACATACGCGCTGTTTGATACTGCCGGAGGCGCGTGGCAGAACCTGGGTATGGGCATTGAGGCGGCTGCATTTGCTCCTGACGGTGAGCGCTTCGCCTATTTGAACAGGGAAGGAACAAAAGTGTCGCTGATTATCAACGATTTCTCGAAAGGAGCTTCCAAGCTGACGCGCGTTGCCTCGCTGGCGCTCCAGGATTTTGGGTTGCTGTGGCCGCATCCGGACAACATTATGCTGATGCCGAAGATGTCATACCGCGTCTTTGACCGGATGTGGGCGTTTGACCTTTCGACCAAGCAACTCTCGCAGCTTGATGCGGGCAAGGCGCTGGGATACGTGTTTTCTCCCGATATGTCACTGGGGTTGCGGTTTGAGAGCGCCGACCCAAGCCGCCTGACCGCGACGGTTGTTGACGCTGACGGCCGCCGCTCCAATGCACTGCCGTTCTCAACGCTTCCCGACAAGTGCGTCTTTGATTGGTTTGAGCCGGCTGCGTACTGCGCGGTGCCCTACTCGTTCAATAAAGAATTCTCGCTGCGACTCCCCGACGACTACTATATGCGCGCCGTGTATTTCAACGACGATTTGTACAAGATAACAATTAACACCGACGGTGAAACGTTCACGCCGGTCTTCAACGTTCCTTCCGTGACGCTGGACGCGGTGCATCTGAAAATTGCGGGACCGTATCTGTTCTTCCTCAACCGTCTTGACCAGAAGGTGTATCGGCTGGAGCTGGCGCCGCAGGGACAATCGCCGCAGGAGTCATCGTACTAGCGCAATGGCTGAAAACAAACCGTCAATGCTCGGTCAATATATTCGCCAACCGGAATTCAAGCCGGTTTTTTACCTATTGCCGGTGTTCGTGTTCATCGGTGTTGTCTGCGGCGCCTCCCTGTCGTTTCCGTGGAGTGCGGCGGTGCCGGCGGTGCTCCTGATCGCGCTGTCGATTATGGCGGCGGTCAGCTGGCAGCTTGCGCGCGCCAACATGCATATCAAACTGGAAACCAAGCAGATGCACAGCATCATTCTGCATCTTCCCATCGGCGTTATCGCCTACGACACCGACTTTCGGGTGATGATTTTCAACCCGGCGGCGCAGGAAATATTCAATTTGCATGCCGACCGCGTGGTGGACAAAATCTTGACGGCAGAGATGGCGGGGGATCGGGATTTTGCACTACTGATTCAGACCGTCTTTTCAACACTGGCGTCCACCGTCGTTCGCCGTTCGGAACCCGGGCAGTTTCCGCAGGTGCTTGACCTTTCGTTTCTTGAGCCGCCGGTTGACGTGCGCACCGTGACCGACCGCATCGTCGATGAGCACGGCGTGACCGTCGGCTTTATTAAAATGGTCACCGACCGGACGCGCGAGAATGAACTCCTGCGCTCCAAAACCGAGTTCATATCGATTGCGGCACACCAGCTTCGCACGCCTCTTACGGCGGTTAACTGGGCATTTGAATCGCTGAGGGCCTCAAAAACTCTGACGGAACAGCAAGACCGCGATGTGGTACAGACCGGCTTTGCGGCCTCCAAGCGCATGCTCAAGACAGTCAATGACCTTTTGGATGGCTCCAAAAGCGAAGAAGGGCGCTTCGGGTTTGAGTTTGAGGAAGTGGACATCGTGTCGTACCTTGAGGAGGTTCTTGTTGACGCTAACGCGGTGGCGAAACAGTACGGCATCCGGCTCTACTTCCAGCGTCCTACCGCGCCGCTCCCGCACGTGTTCGTCGACCGCCAGAAACTCGGCATGGCTCTCTATAACGTTCTGGATAACGCCGTCAGGTATAACGTTGAGAACGGAGAAATTGTCGTGACGGTTGAGTCCCAGGAGCGCGAAGCGTTCGTCAAAATTTCAGTTAAAGACACCGGCATCGGCATTGCCCCTGCCGAGACCGGAAAACTCTTTACCAGATTCTTTCGCGGCGAGAATGCGATTAAGTTCGTCGCCGACGGCACGGGACTGGGGCTCTACATCGTGCGCAACATCGTGCGCAGCCACGGCGGCCGCGTCTGGGTGGAATCGGAACTGAACCGCGGCACCACTTTCTCGCTTACCGTTCCCACTGACCAATCGTTGCTTCCCAAAAAAGAGTGGACGGGGTTTGAATAAATTACGGCGGCAGGGTAGCTCTAACACTCCCGCTCTTGTATTGCGCGGGAGTATGTGGTATTCCCATTTTAAGGAGGTGAGAACCATGAGCGCGACAGTAGTAGCGGCGTTGGTTGCGACGGCTGTCCTGGTGGCGGTGATCCTCTGGCGCCTCCGGAAAGCGGGGAAGAGAGACAGCAGCATCTCCATACGCCCGCGCCCGTGACCAGGTGGATTCCAGCAGGCCCGCCGGTCCTCAGGGACAGAACACCACAGCGCACACATCCTCACAAAGAGCGGACCGGAAGGGCCGCTCTCATCTTTTTATAATGGCCAAGTGGGACGATGTTGGAACCTTCTATCTTTCAGTAGACTTAACCATAGTAATATTCCCTATATTTTCATTCAAAAGAATCTCTGCCACATCTTTACCTAATTTAATTGCATTCCTTGTTAGATTATTCAGGTTGTACCTTTTATTCTCGAATCTAATTTCTGGGCCCTTTTTACCCGCTGAACTACTTATCCCATGAGCTAACTTTCTGCGGACTTGGTTCAACCTTTTGAGTTTCTTAAGGAGATCTGAGTTTTTGAAAGATAGCTTCCCGTCTTCTAGTATTTTTATCTTGTTTCCTAACGTTTTAGATGTGACATTAGAATAATGATTGTTGTATAAGAAAATATTTAGTAACTCCTCTATATGATTTATATAGGCAAAAGCCAAGCCATAATTTTCTAGAATCCTATTATCATTCTCAATTGCTAAAAAGTAACCCATAAGAAAGAACTTGAAGATTTACTTTAAAAAAACATCAAAAAAACTTGAATTACTCAACCTCTCGACAAAATATTAGTGGCTGGTCGAGTGGGATGATGTTGAAACCTTTATGCGGGACTGAAGTATTTTGTCCAGACGAACACCGCGGTGCCGGCGACTACGATGATGGCAAGAAAAATCAGAGCGAACTTCAGGAAGCTTTTCTTGCCTGGCCCGTCGAGTTTATCACTGGAGGGCGGCTGGGGAGTCTGGACTTCTGAAAATTGCTCCTCGTTCGTGTTTTGGTAGGGAGAATTTGTTTCCATAGGATAAAAATGGGGTTATAAAAACGATTCGTCCGCGCGGGCGCGCGGACGTTGAATGAGAGTTCAGAACCTTTTGAACTGAGAGCAAGGGTGCGAGTCCCTATCCATCCACATATTTGTTCGTTTTGAGTATAGCACCGAATTGCGCCTCCGCACCTCTTAAAGTGGATAAGTACAGCGCTTTCTGAAGCAGTGCCCTTGGGTGAAAATGTCCAGGAATTCACGATCGTGAATTCCTGGACATTTGAGAAATAGGGCAGTGGGGTGAAGGTGGGGTGAAGGTAGGGTGAAAGTGAGGTAAAAAAGTCGGATTGACACCCATAGGGGCGTGGTGTAGTGTGTGGGGCACAGATTGTTTCATGGAAAACGTCAAGGAATTCTTCAACCGGAGGACGTTTGAGATTGTGTGGGCCGCATTCCGCGTTGCGGAGGCAGTTTCACGCCCTGCGTTTCGCCGAACTCTTGAGAATACGGCGCTGGCATATCTTGCGCGGCGAGACGAGACGTCTCTTGCCACCCTTAAAGACACGATTTCCCTGGGAGAGAAAATAGGAGAGATTTCACCAACAAACACACACGTTTTTTTGAGAGAGATTGAGAATCTTAGAATCTCACTCGGTGATCTGGCACGCGTTGCACAAGCAGGGCTTCCGGATTCCGGAAAAAGAGAGGTGGACATAACCCATATCTTCTCGAGTCCGGCAATGCCGGAGGTTCAGAGTCCGGAAAAGTCCGGCAAAGAGTCCGGCAATGATTCTTTGGAAAAAGGGGCAAAAACCTGGGCCTTTCCGGAAAATACAGAGGTTTCCGGAAAGAAAGTCCGGCAAGACCTTGTGACTACCGATAGGTTTGGCAATGCTTCCGCAGCGCTTTTGCCGGACTCCGGCAAAAACAGCTTTCCAGGACAGGTTTTTTATGAAAATAGTCCGGCAATAGTCCGGAAAAGTCCGGAAAAGTCCGGCAATGACTTGATGGGAGCAGAGCAAGCCGAAGGAAGAAAGCATGTCATTTTAGAGATGTTAGGAAGACGCGCGATGTGTCATATCAGCGATCTTGTGGAAGCGATGCCAAAAACGAGCCAAAGAACGCTTAGAAACGATATCCGGAGGCTTGTGCGAAACGGATTGGTTGAGCGAATCGGCAGCGGGGGACCTAACTCATTCTTCCGGTTAAAACAGCGCGTGTAACAGAGGGTTTCGTGGAGCGTTGTATTGTAATAGATGAGCGCAAAAAGCCCGGCTTTTCAAGTTATCCACAGAGGTTGCTTTCGGAGGGTTTTGGGCGCTGGTATGGTATAATGACTTTGACGGCCATTGGTTCTGTCCCCCGACATGTATCGGGGGGTGAGGCGGGACTTGTGGGCGTGAGTGCGGATACGTTTCGCACTCTGCTACATGTCGCCTCACTTGAAAAGAGTGAGGTTTTTAATAGTCTCTGAGCGGATCAAGAAAAATTGGTTTTTGATAAAAAAGAGCGAACAGATTGGTAAAAACGCGCTAATGGACACAGATTAATTACGCAACAGGAGTTGTCTTCCTACATCACGGCGAGCTGATTCGTCCTCACCGATGAAGCAGCGGGTCGATCGTGGCGCGAAGATGACTGTCAGAAACACTAACACACTAAGATATCAGAAAGTCATACATGAGTAGAATATCGAAAGGATTACTCGTCTCTGTGTTGGGCGCGGTTATCGCAGTGGGTGCCGCTCCGGCATACGGTCAGACTGTCGCCGAACTTCAGGCGCAGATCTCAGCCTTGCTGGCGCAGATCCAGGCGTTGCAATCGCAACTGACACAGACGGCAGGAGGTGGCACGGCAACGTACAGCTGGACTCGAGACCTCACCTTGGGTTCAACCGGCGATGACGTGAAAACCCTCCAACAATTCCTGAATGGTCAGGGATTTACTGTTTCTTCCAGCGGTGCAGGTTCTCCGGGTAGCGAGTCAACGTACTTCGGAGCCAAGACCAAAGCAGCGCTGGCGAAGTTCCAGGCGGCAAAGGGCATTTCCCCTGCAGCCGGATACTTCGGTCCACTTACTCGAAGCTATATCGCGGCTAACTATGCAGGCGGCACCGGCGGAACTGGAGGTACTGGTGGAACCACACCTCCTCCGACAGGCCCGTTTGTGTTTATGTTTGCCAGCGACAACCCGATCGGGACTGCATTGCCGAAAGGTGCTGCAGGCGTTGTGCTGATGAAGTTCGTTGTTTCCGGTTCCGGCACCCTTGACTCCGTGACATTCAAGCGCGAGGGCATCGGTGCAACCGGCGACTTTGCGTCAAGCGGATTCTATCTTTACGATGGAGCAACCCGTCTGACCAGCGGACGCAGCATCAACTCAACGACGCACGAGGTTTCGTTCTTAAACCTCGCGCTTGCGGTGAGCGGCTCCAAGACCCTGACACTGGCGGCTGACATCTCAACGTCGGCAGCCACGGGCGACCGCCACATGTTCAGACTGGTTTCGGGAACCGGGACTCCAACGCCTGCCGGCACACTGGTGGGTAGTGAGTTCTCGATTGCGGGCCAGCAAGTGGGCGGCGTGACGGCAACCAGCGGTGCGGCACCTTCCAACCCGAAGGTTGGACAGGTTGGCGCAAAAATCGCTGAGTTCCGTCTGCAAGCCAGCTCCACCGAAGACATTCAGATCAAAATGATTGCATTGACGGAGGGCGGATCGATTTCAAACGTCAACCTCGTCAATTTCGTCCTTAAGCAGGCGGGCAATACCATTGCCACTGCCGCGGCGATTGGCGCGAAGGATTTGGTTTCGTTCCAGCTTGCGACTCCGTTCCTCTTGGAGAAAGGTAATCAGCGGACGTTTGAGGTATATGCCGACATCGCGGGATCTACGCGATCCAGCGACACCGTCGTGCTTTACTTCGACAGCAAGTCGGACATTCAAGCCACAGGAAAGACCTACGGCTACAATGTCGACCCCGACATCTCCCTTCTTGATGCGACTACCGATGGAGACACACTGACCATACAGGGTGGTGAAATTACCATCACCTTCAACGGTCCGGTGTCCAAGGACATTGCGATGCGCGGCCAGGACGTTGAACTGTTCAACTTCACGCTCGCGTCTCAAAACAACGTCGAGATCAAGAACCTGCGATTCAACGCGTCCACCAGCGGCGCGGCAGCGGTGTACAGTGATGTGAAGGTCTGGGATACCTCCGCTAATTCGGTGGTTACCAGCGCGACGACACTATCTACAGCGTCGTCCACCAATTTCACGTACACGGATGTCATCAACATGAACGCCGGCCAGTCCAAGACCTACAAGGTCACGGCCGACGTTGACAGCTCGAATAGCACCAACGGCACGATCCGGGTTCACCTGTTGGCGTTCGTGGCCAACGACATCAAGAATCTGGACAACAACACCTACGTTGCCGTTGCCTCCATCGTGCCAAACAGCACGGTGTCGGGTAACGTGCTGACGGTGAAGTCGCCGTCGGTGGATGTTCAGCTGTCGTCATCACCGACTTCGCAGAACCAGGTGCGTGGAACCAACGAAGTTGCCCTTGCGGGCTTCAGCTTCCGCGCAATCGCCGGCCAGGTCCGTTTGGATTCGGTTCGCATTACCGCGACCTCAACCAGCGGCACTCTGACGTCCGGCGAGATACAGAGTTTGGCTCTGTACGACGGCGCAACCCGCATCTCGGACTTCAAGTCGCTCGATGTCACCAGTCTCAACGCGACCTTCAACAACCTCAATCTCACGATTGCAGAGGGTTCAACGAAGGTTCTGACGCTGAAGGGTAATATTGCGGCGACGGCGACCAACGGCGACGTTGTCTACACCTATATCGCGGCTGCCACAGCCGACGAGATTTCGGTGTACGACGTTGACGGAAACGCAGCGTCCATCACCGGTACTGCCGCCAACACGGGCGGTACGGTAAGAGTGACGGTTGCCGACACCGGCGACATCACCGTGGTGAAAGCCGCGGATGACACCGAATCTGAGGCCGGCATCGTTATTGCCGGAACCGAGACTGTTCTTGGCAAGTTCCGCTTCACCTCCTCTAACGAGGCGATGACGGTCAACAAGCTACAGATCTTGATTGTTCCGACCAACAGCGCAACCGCAACCTCAGCGGCTTCGGCTGATGAAGTGCCGACCGTCAAGCTCTACGACGGCGCAACGCAGGTTGGCTCTAGCTATGCAGTGACCTACTCGGGCGACAACTCGGGCACGGTCTACATCGAGAGCCTCGCCTGGACGATCGCCAAGGACGTATCCAAGACCCTGACGGTCAAGGGCGTTCTCAACACAATCGCGGGCGGTGCCGACACCGGCGCGTCGGTGTATGCGAGCGTGATGGCAGCTGGCTTTGAGGCACAGGGCGCAAGCGCCAAAGACGAGACGGTTACGGCGGCAACTGGAAACGAGAAGGTGGTCTACAAGACCAAACCCACACTCACCGTTGCCAACCCCGGATCGACGATGGTCAACGGCGCCGTGGCGGTCCTGCGCTTCACGGTTACTGCCGATGCGGCGGAGCAGGTTACTTGGAAGAAAGTACAGGTCAAGGTAGTCATGACCGGCGCGACGATGAGCGCGGTTGACGCGGCTCCCGGAACATCGGGCAACGTCACCCTGCGCAACGTCTCCGGCGGCGGTTCCTACCTGAACATTGCGACGGCGTACAGCGGCGCTACAGCGAGCGCGTCGACGACCGTTGCAGTTCAGGGCGGAAACACCGGCTATGTGGCGCTTATCCTCAACAGCGAGGAAGTGGTCAGCGCCGGCGGATACAAGACCTACGAGCTTTCATTGACTTTTGCGAACGTGCCCACGGGCACGGAGAGCGCTTCGGCGGTGCTGAACTTGCACCGCACCGAGACGTCCAAGGTTGCTGCGACCACGTTTGAAAACGTGGAACTCAGCGATGCCAACGGCGTCTACAACGGCTCTCCGTCGTTCATCTGGTCAGACAGCTCGGTGGTTGGCCACAGCGTGTCAACCAACGACTGGGCAAACAGCGTCTATGTTCAGACATTGCCCTCAGTGACCGTGACGACGAGCAAGTAACGCAGTGCGTGCTTGGCAAAAAGGCCCCTCACGGGGCCTTTTTGTTTTTCTTGCTCGCGCCGTGCACCTCTCGTATACTTGAGAGACTATGTCTGAGAGTGCAAAGCGGCTGTTGACGATAACGCGGGTTGCGTTGTTTGCTACCGCATTTACGCCGCTGGTGGTGGCGCAGCGCGTCCTCTTTCCCTACATTTTCGGAAAGATGTTTTTTTTCCGCGTTGCGGTTGCAATTGCGGCTGTCGCACTTGCACTGTGGTTTTTGATTGTGCTGCGACGAGGTACTCTAATCGGGAACAATTCCGCCATTTTTCGTTCTTTTTGGAGTCGGCTTAAGAGCTCTCCAGTCCTTTTATTGGGCCTTTTTCTTCTCGTCGTTCTTGTAGGAGTATTTTTTGCGCAAAACAGCTATCGCGCGTTCTGGGGAGACATCGAGCGGGGTGAAGGATTTGTGGGACTTTTGTACGTGTTTCTGTTCCTGCTTGCCTGTTTGATGGTTTTTGAGCGTTCTCACTGGCTTTGGTACTTCAAGTTGCTGCTGGTCAGCGGAGTGGTGGTGATACTCTATGCGTGGTTTGAGTTTCTTGGCGTTACCAGTATTCCGTTTGCGCGCGCTCCCACAGACCGACCGGGTTCATTTATCGGCAACGCCGCGTTTCTTGCCACACACTGCTTCTTTCTCATCATTGCCGGCGCGGTTGTTTTCAGGGATTTGCTGAAACAGCGCAACAGAAAGTTTTGGGCAATTCTTGCGGTAGCAACGGCGATCTTTGCGTT
>CAYGZT010000006.1:0-27742 GCA_964354445.1 uncultured Candidatus Saccharibacteria bacterium | reverse complement strand
TGAAGGGAGTTGCCGAATGGTGGCGGCAGGTGATTGCCGAAAGCGTCGGCAAGAGCCGAAACATCAAAGGGAAAAAGGTGCATGATGGCATCACACCGCTGGTTGCGACTGGGTCCGAAGATCTTCACACACTCACACCTCTTGTGCTGGACGGGCCGGATGACAAGGTTACGTTCTTCGTATGGCCCGGCCCGATGCGACCGTGGAAGGTGACCAGGAGTGCATGGTCGTCGCTGGCACCCGGCGCGGCGGGGAAAACGGCCGGCGACATTGCAAAAGCACTGTACGAAGGAATCAAGCGGGCATATCTGAAGCGCATGCGTCCGTTTGTCGAGTATGAGCTGACGCACATAAGCGAGTATGAACTGGGGTATCTTATGCAGCGGGTGATGATTGAGACGGTTTTTACAGCTCGTCTGATCGGCGTTGATCCGTTTACTCAGCCTGCGGTTGAAGCGTATAAAAAAGAAGTTCGTACCATTTTAAGCAGGACGCGATAACGCATCATGAGTGTTTTTGTTGAGATCGGCATCATCATTGCGATTGCAACCGCAGTTTCTATCGTCATGCGCGCATTGCGGCAACCGCTTTTGATCGGCTACATTATTACGGGACTTCTGGTGGGGCCGTACGTGCTGGGCGTCGTCCATTCGTACGAGACGATACGAATGTTGGGAGAAATCGGCATCGCGCTGCTGTTGTTTATTGTCGGCTTGAACTTAAGTCCCCGCATTCTTAAAGAAGTGGGCACGGTGTCGCTGCTAGCGGGACTTGGACAGCTTGTGTTTACGGCGGTTGTGGGATTCTTTATCGCGCAAGCGTTGGGATTCGGTTCGCTGCCGTCGCTGTATATTGCCGTTGCGCTGACGTTTTCGAGCACCATAATCGTTCTCAAACTGCTGTCCGATAAAGGAGATCTCGAAACGCTGTACGGAAAGATTTCCATCGGGTATTTGTTGTTTCAGGACATTGCGGCGATGGTGCTTCTGATTATGGTGGCGGCGCTCTCAAAAACGGGGCCGACGATTCTTGGAGCGGGGAGCGCGCTGGCGATGGTGGCGCGCGGTGTGTTTTTTGCGGTTATTTTTCTATTTGCCAGTACCAGATTACTCCCGCGCCTGAGCGCCTTTCTTGCGCGGTCGCAGGAAACGCTGTTTGTGTTTTCGATCGGCTGGGGGTTGGGGATCGCATCACTCTTTTACTGGTTCGGGCTTTCGCTTGAGGTGGGGGCGCTGGTGGCGGGAGTGACGCTTGCCGCCTCGCCCTATCATCGTGAAATAAGCGCTCGCATGAGACCGCTGCGGGACTTTTTCCTGATTCTGTTTTTTGTGTTTTTGGGGTCGCAGATGACGGTAGGAGATGTTTCGAAATTCACCACCGCGGCGGTCGTATTCTCGCTGTTTGTGCTGATCGGCAATCCTTTGATCATGATGATCATCATGGGAGCGCTGGGGTTTGGGAGACGCACGTCGTTTCTTGCCAGCATCACCAGTGCGCAGATCAGCGAATTTTCTTTGATCCTGGCGGCGTTGGGGGTAAAGGTAGCGCATCTTTCCAACGACGAGCTCTCACTGATAACGCTGGTGGGCATCATTACCATAGCGATTTCTTCGTACCTCATTCTGTATGCCGAACGCATCTATCAGTGGATATCGCCGGCGCTTTTCGTTTTTGAGCGAAAGCGCCACCGCGAAGACGAGGGAAAACGATCTATCTTCGACACGGTACTGTTCGGATGCAATCGCATCGGCTATGAGTTTGTTGAAATGTTTCGGCGCGAGCGGCGCAAGTTTCTGGTTGTCGATTACAATCCCGAGATTATTATTCAACTCAAACGCGACGGTATTTCATGCCGCTACGGCGACGCCCAGGACCTGGAGTTTTTGGGCGAGCTGGGACTCGAGCGGGTCAAGATGGTGATTTCGACTATTCCCGATACCGATACCAACCGGCTGCTGCTGCGCTGGATGAGAGAACACAACCCCGACGCGCTGGTGATCATCACCGCGCACGACGTCGAGGACGCGCAGTCGCTGTACCTGGGGGGCGCGTCGTACGTCATCATGCCGCACTTTTTGGGGGGACAGCATGCTGCCCAGATGGTGAGCGAGAGCAAATTCTCCGCAGAGAATTTCCGGTATGAGAGAGCAAAACATCTTGCATATCTTGAGAACAAACGTCGTCTCGGACATCAACACCCTCCGGCCGAGTGGATGAGATAAGCATCGTATCTTGTATTTCGTATATCGTATTTGGTATGACTGAATTTGATATGACCGAAGAGAAAAAAGTTATCAGAAGTTTTACTGACCTGCGCGTATGGCAAGAGGCGCATCAGTTGGTTTTGAAAATTTATCGAATTACCCAGATGTTTCCGCCAGTGGAACAATATGGGCTGGGCAGCCAAATGAGACGAGCGGCGGTTTCAATAACCTCAAATATTGCAGAAGGTTTCACGAGAACAACATCAAAAGAGAAGCGGCAGTACTATGTCATAGCTCAAGGGTCACTTACAGAAATTCAGAGTCAGCTCTTTGTTGCGCGAGACGAGCACTACATTGACGAGAAAACATTTGGTATGATATTTCAACATTCAACCACAGTGAATAAACTTATCAATGGATTGAAAAGATCCATACCCGACACCCATACTAAAATATCAGATACTAAATACTAAATACTAACTACCAACCTCATGAATCAATTTGTTCCGAAGAAAATGTTTTTTACCAAAGGCGTGGGGCATCATAAAGAACAGCTTGAGTCGTTTGAGATGGCGCTGCGGGATGCGGGCATTGCCGAATATAATTTGGTTTCGGTGAGTTCCATTTTCCCTCCCGGGTGCAAGCGGATTTCCCGTGAGGAAGGGAAGAAATCTTTGTCGCCGGGGCAGGTGGTGTTTTGGGTAGCGGCGCGCAATGCAACCAATGAGCCGAACCGTCTCATTGCCGCCTCAATCGGCTTAGCGCAACCCGCCGATACGAACCAGTACGGATATCTTTCGGAACACCATCCGTTCGGTGAAACGGAGCAGAAAGCGGGGGAGTACGCGGAGGATCTTGCCGCGACGATGCTTGCCACCACGTTGGGGCTTGAGTTCGACTCCAACGCCGCATGGGATGAGCGCGAGCAGGTATACAAATCGTCAGGTAAAATTATCCGCACCACTAACATCACACAGTCGGCACAAGGACATAAAGACGGCTTGTGGACAACAGTTATTGCGGCTGCCGTACTTGTGTTTGATGGTACAAACGATGTGCCAGCGTCCGTGAATTCAACAGCGGCATCGACAGATCCAGCAACGTAAGACATGATTCTGAAAACTTTTTCGAAAGGTCTGGCGCGCATGTTGCGCGACGGAGATATTGCGGTTATTCCAACTGATACGCTGTACGGGATTGTCGGTTCCGCATTGATGCCCGATGTGGTTGAACACATCTATGCAATCCGTGGGCGCAGCAGAAGAAAACCGATGATTGTGCTCATATCGTCGCCTGACGACATTGCGGTGTTCGGCATCCGTCTTTCAAAGAAGCAGAGAGAATTTCTTGACGATCTGTGGCCTGGTAGGGTGAGTGTGGCATTGCGTTGCTCCTCAAATCGTTTTCGGTACCTTCATCGCAGCACGCGTTCATTGGCATTTCGTGTGCCTGCATCGGCTGTGTTGTGTCGCTTCATTGAAAAAACAGGTCCGCTCGTCGCCCCTTCAACAAATCCTGAAGGCAAAAAACCGGCGTATAGAGTAGGAGATGCGAAGAACTATTTCGGGAATGTGGTCGATATGTATGTTGACGGGGGGACGCTTAAGAAAATGCCGTCGACGGTAATAAAATTAGGAAGAAGGAGGATACAGCGTATCCGCGACGGAGCGGTTCCGTTTTCGGTGATTGAGCGTCGGTGGTCGGCGGTTAGCAATCGATAGTCAGTTGTTGATTATCGGCTCCGGCGTTGTTACAGCGCCGATACGCGATCCGCGTCATGCACGGCTTGTGGCGGCAAAGTTAATTTCACAGTGATGGTGGCAACAGTACCGCGCCTGGAGTATTATTATCGAAGGAGTGTTGGCTGCTCTGGCGGCTGGTTTAACTGTATTCATTCGCCGACTGCAGAAAAAGAGAAATGAGAGGTAGAAAGACGTTTATTCTTATAGTGTTTGTATGTGCCGGCGTGGCGTCGGTGTTGTTGGGCGTGCATCGTGTGTCGGCTGCAACACTGGGATTTTCAGCGCCCGGCGGCGCGCAGTACCCGTCCGTTGCGGTGGGGTCAACTATCGCCATTTCGGTGTATGTGCAAAGTTCCGACCGAGCGATGAATGCCATGTCAGGAGTCGTTTCGTTCCCCCAGGATAACCTCGAGCTCACCTCAATATCAAAGAGCGGCTCGATCATCAGTTTGTGGGTGCAGGAGCCGTCATTTTCAAATGCGGCGGGGACAGCGAGCTTCGAGGGCATCGTGCTCAACCCCGGGTTTACGGGTGCATTTGGGAAAATCATCACGCTGAACTTTAAAGCAAAAGAAGTCGGTCAGGCGCCTTTGATATATTCATCGGGAGCCGTGCTTGCCAACGACGGCGAAGGTACCAATATACTCTCGGAAATGGGAATGCTGACGATTCGTGTGTACAGCGGCGCCCAGACACCTCCGGGAGCAACAACGCCGACCATAATTCCGGGAGCGCCGTTGGCACCCGTCGTTGAATCAGTCACGCATCCCGATCAGGACAAATGGTATTCGCTCGACGATCTGGGGCTGTACTGGACGACTCCCAAGGGTGTGACGCAGAGCAGAACATTGCTTGACCATACGCCGATTTCCCGGCCGACGGTTGTTCAAAGCCCTGCACTATCAAGTATCCAGTACAACGACGTTAAGGACGGCATCTGGTACTTCCACGTGCAACTCCGGAACGCCAGCGGATGGGGGAGTATTACACACTTTAAGGCGCAGATTGACACCACGCCGCCCAATCCTTTCAAGGTTGAACTGGTCGGGGATCCGGTTTCGGAGACTCCCTGTCCCGCGATTCGTTTCAAAGCGACTGACAGCGTTTCTGACATCAACCGTTACGTTATCCGAATCGGTGTCGGTGACCCGATTACCGTCAAGCCGCAAGATCTTATCAATGATATCTTCATATTACCCACACAGGCTCCCGGAGGGCACAGCGTCGTTGTAGAGGCTTTTGACGAAGCGGACAATTCAACGGCGGCAACAGCGTACTTTGTCATCAAAGCGATTGCAGCGCCGGTCATCACTGATTATACAAAGGTTATTCAGCCTGATGAGTTCTTCATCGTGAGAGGGACGACGTATCCCGGCGCAACGGTGACGGTATTTGCACAATCCAAGGGCGGCAGCGTGAAGAGCGAGAGCGTCACAAGCGATGCGCGAGGGAATTTCACACTTATCTGGCCTGAGCGCCTTCCCTCGGGCATGTACGAGTTCTGGGCGCAGGCAGTTGATGACCGCGGAGCCGTCAGTGAATACACGCCGACATACACCTTTGCGGTCAAAGCGCTGGGAGCTCTACGGATCGGCAGATGGACTATCAGCTACGGCATACTCGTCGGCATGCTGCTGGCGGTTATCATCGGACTCGCGCTCCTGGTGTGGTATGTCTGGTGGCGCCTCAGGAAGCTTTCTTCTGGAACCCGGAAGCGCTTTGAGAGCCGATGGAAGATATTCTCAAGATTTTTTGTGATGCATAAGCGGGAACTTGAATACAACATCCGTCTGCTGGAAACGGCGGCGCGTGAGCGGGAGCTCACCAGCCAGGAAAAACGCCTGCTGGATGATTTCAAGGAGGATTACGAACTCTGCCTGCGCATGCTGGGTAAGACCAGCGATCTTGAGAAAAAGGGAAAGTCCTGAGCTTACTTTTGCGCCGGTATAAACTGTTTGAGAACCTGAAAGTCGCGAAACAGAACGTCGCGAGTGTTGCTGTTATATACCGCAACGGCAGGATGGTAGAGCGGAACGACGGTGACAGGATATCCGAACAGTGGATTTGAGAAAAATACCTTGCCGTGCATCTGACTGATGGGCGCAAGCTCCTTCTCAAGCCCCAGCTTTTTTATGAGATAGTCCATTGAAAAACGTCCCAGCGGGACAATCACGCGCGGTTTGATGATGTTAATCTGGCGGTCAAGAAACGGCGCATAGAGTTTTACTTCTTCCGGAAGAGGATCGCGATTCTCGGGCGGTCTGTCTTTAAGAATGTTGGTTATATACACCTCCTCTCGGGGAAGTCCGATGAACTGAAGCAACTCGTCGAGTACTTTTCCTGCAGCGCCGCAGAACGGTACGCCGGTCTCAGCTTCGTTTCGGCCCGGTCCCTCGCCGACAAACATGATTGTCGCATGGTGATTGCCCTGTCCGACGACGGGGAAGTAGTTATTCGCTTTCCGGTATGCGTACAGCGGAGAAGAAGTGAGCGCAATCACCTCATCACGGATCTGTTTGAGCAGTTCGCTTCGATCATCAGCTTCTTCTTTTTGAGCCATATCGTCTATTGTACATAACAACGGTTCTTTTGCCAGCGGCGTTTACAAGACAATGCGTCTATGCTATAGTACGGCCTGCGGTGAAAAACTACCCCATGAGGGGCTTTTTTATCGCTGTAAAAGGTCGAAAAACAAGCTCATAACATGTAAAAACTCATGATTCTCTTTTTTGTAGGAATTGTGGAGATGCTGATTGTGACGGCGTGGACGAAAGCGGTAACTGCAACGCGGGTGCTCACCAGCGGCGCCATTACGATGGTCAACGTGCTGATCTGGTACTACGTGCTCGAAACAATCGTCAACGACATAAGCAATTGGATGCTTGTTGTTCTGTATGCGACAGGATGTGCACTGGGGACGATGGGTGCAACGTTCTTCTTTCGTCTCAGAGAAGCTCGCCAAGCGTCTGGCGCACGTCAGGGGACGTAACGTTCGTCTTATATGAGCATCACCGATTCCGACGGCGACTGGTCGCGATAAACCGCCTCGACACGAATATCATCGAGGCGGTTTTATTTGACAAGAAGAATTTTTTATGGTATCTTTTGTTATAGAAGGAGGTGGATAGATGAACTTTCTGAAAAACACGGGCGGCATTCTCATCGGCACCGGCTTTCTGTTCTTTTTGTTGAGAGCGGGGATCAAAGCATTGGGCCGAGCCAGGAAGATCTCCCACTTCGCTTCCACTGGCGGTGGAGGCGAAGAGGACATGCACCTTGAGCAATACGGAATCGGAGGAGCCCTCTAGGGCTCCTTTTGCTTTTTACGGCGGAGCGTTCTACTGGTAGAATAAGCAGATGGCGATGAAACCAAAAGAAAGGCGGACAAGGAATTTATTCAGCTCCTCTTTGAGGGAGCCTTACCGCCTCAGTCGCAGCAAGATCCAGCTCTTTTTTGAATGTCCGCGCTGTTTTTATCTTGACCGCCGCTTGGGCATCGCGCGTCCTTCGGGTCCGCCGTTTACGCTCAACATTGCCGTCGACGCGCTGCTCAAAAAAGAGTTTGATGTCCACCGCGCGCGCGGCAGTGCTCATCCGCTGATGGAGCAATACGGCATTGATGCGGTGCCGTTTCAGCACGAGAAGCTGAATGAATGGAGAGACGCTTTACGCGGCGGCATAACACACGTGCATGAGCCGACAAACTTCATGGTAACCGGTGGCATTGACGATGTGTGGGTGAATCCGGACGGCGAACTGCTCGTCGTGGATTATAAAGCGACCAGCAAGAGCGGCGAGGTCGGCATTGATGCGGAATGGCAAATCAGCTATAAGCGCCAGATGGAGTTGTACCAATGGCTGTTTCGAAAAAACGGTTTTCGCGTTTTGGACACCGCCTATTTCGTGTATTGCAACGGCGAGACGGATAAAGAAGCATTTGACGGGAAGCTCGAATTCAATGTGAAAGTGATTCCTTATAATGGCGATGATGCGTGGGTTGAGCCGACGCTTGCCGATATCCGAGTTTGTTTGGAATCCGATAAACCGCCCGCTTCTGCTCCTGCATGCGAATTCTGCAATTATTGTCGAGCGGCGCAGGAACTATGACTAAAAAAGCACGCAAAAAAAGAATCGCGATTTTTGACATTGACGGAACGATTTTCCGTTCCAGTTTGTTTATCGAGTTCGTTAACGAAATGATGCGGCGCAAACTCTTTCCCGCCAGAGCATACAAAGAGATCGAAGGAGATTATTACGCATGGCTTAACCGGCGCGGCCATTACACGAAGTATCTGGGGAGAGTCATCAAAACGTACTTCCGTTATATTCACGGGTGCAGAGAAAAAGACGCCGACGTCGTAGCCCGATACGTCGTGCGAATGCAAAAGGACAGAGTGCATCGCTTCACCCGCAATCTGGTCAGACAGTTACGGCGAAAAGGCTATTACCTTATCGCGCTTTCGGGCTCTCCAATCTATGTGGTGTCGCGCTTTGCACGCTCAATGGGATTTCACGCGGCGCTTGGATCAGAGCACAAAGTAAAAAAGGGGTCTCTGACGAGAAATATCGTCGATGCCCTAGCAGGGCCGTCGTTTGTAAGAAAAAATAAGATGCTGCGCCGCCATCTTGCGAGCGCGGGAATTGAGCCCGATTGGAAACATTCAGTTGCCGTCGGGGATACGGAGGGAGACATCGAGATTCTTAAGTTGGTAGGACGCCCTATTGCCTTCAACCCCAGCGGCGCGCTGGCGTATTATGCACAAAGGCACGGATGGGAAATCGTTGTCGAGCGCAAAGACGTCGCCTATCTGATAAGCAGGTTTAAAATGGTCCATTACAAGACCTCCTGAGAAGTTTTAAAGTCGTTTTATATACACGTGGTCTCCAACGAAGATTGAAAACTGTTCTGCGCTTCCGGCGGGGATTTCAAGCATCGCGTCCACTGCGGAATCGGGTGTGAGCGTTTCCGGTTCCTGATCCGGTTCGAGCGGAGGGATATTTTTGGCGATATCAACTACCGTGCCGTTGCGCATCCATATAAAATCGAGTCCGAGCAGCATATCTTTCATCCAGAATATGTGACGGTCGGGGTTTTCAAAGACGAAAAACATCCCGTTTTTTGGCATGAGTTGAACGCGTCCGGAAAGTCCCTGAGCTTTCTTTTGCGGTGATACGGCGACTTCCGCGCTGAAGCGCGCCTTTTCAATATAAATGGTGACGCGGTCATTGTCGGTTAGCGTTGAAGGGTCAATGTTGCGGGACACAAGCAGCATATTCCACGCGAGCACGGCAGCTGCCGCGAGAAACAGCAAGGTAAGAATTAAAAAAACAGCGCGTTTGCGATGCATCATGATTGAAATTGTAGCAGAGGAAGGGGGTATGGTACAATCGCACATGGTATGAAAAATCATGCGAAAGTCGGAAACCGCGCGGGAAGACCGACGTATCGGACCCCGGCACTTTTTAGGATTCGCAAGTGCCGCCAGATTCAACAGAGGCACGCCGGCGTGTATACGGCAAAAACGCGAAAACCATGATAAGAATGGTCGGCTACGTATTGTTTATTGTGGCAATTATCGCCGGCGTGTACGGGGTATACGAACTGACAAAACAAAACTCTCCGGAACGTCAGCACGATGTTATGGAAACCGGGCTCAAAATTGACGACGTCACCGTCGGCACGGGAAAAGAAGCACACACGGGCGACATTCTCGTTGTTCATTACAAAGGGACGCTTGAAAACGGGATTGAATTCGACAGTTCGTACGTACGAGGGGAACCGTTTTCTTTCACCCTGGGAGCTGGACAGGTGATTCGGGGATGGGACATCGGTCTTGAGGGAATGAAAATCGGCGGCGTGCGGCGGCTGGTAATCCCTCCCGATCTTGCATACGGAGATTCTGGCGCAGGCAGCGTTATTCCCCCGAACGCGACGCTTATATTTGAAGTGTCGCTTCTTGAGATCAGATAGCAGCGTTATGATTGCGAAACTTCGCATTGGAGCGCATGTCTCGACGGCAAACGGGTTTCTGCAGGCCGTTGCCGAGGCACGGCGCATCGGTGCAAACACGATTCAGATTTTTGGAGCATCCCCGGTTCAGTGGCGGGCGCCGCTTCCCGAAGTTGAAGAAAGCGAGAAATTCCGCGACGCGTGCGACAAAGCCGACATTCGACCGGTTTTTCTGCATGCGCCGTATCTTATTAACCTCGCCAGTCCCAAGGAGCAGCTGGGAGCGATGTCCCGCACGCTGCTTGAAAAACATCTGGAGATCTCAAATGCACTGAGCGCCGATGGAGTCATTTTCCACATCGGCTCTAGCGGAACACGATCGCAGAAAGACACCGAACGTAAAGTAATTGCCGCGCTTTTGGCGATTCTTGAAAAGGTGCCGACGGGTCGTCTTCTGGTGGAAAACAGCGCGGGGGCGGGCAACCTTGTCGGCGATACGCTTGAGGAAATTGCCCGCATCTTATCCGGGCTTGATGAGAAACGCGCCGGTTTTTGTTACGACACTGCACACGGGTTTGAAGCGGGGATCCTGACCGATTTTTCCACAAAAGGCATCGGTGATTTTGTAAAACGCGTCGATGGCTCAATCGGGGTAGAGCGTCTGTGGGCGATACACGCAAACGACAGCGCAACACCCGCTTCATCGAACAAAGATCGTCACGCAAACATCGGCCAAGGGCATATCGGTGCGGAGGGTTTTCGGAATCTGCTGCGCAACAAGATGCTGCGAAAACTGCCGTTCATTCTTGAAGTGCCGGGATTTGACGAAGAAGGACCTGATAAGAAGAACGTTCAGATACTCCACTCGCTGGCAGGGGAGATAACAACGCTACGATGAATAAAAAACGAAAAGTGGCGGCAAAAAAACACTGGAAGAAGAGCGGGAAAACAGTACGCCTGTCAAACCGGTGAACTGACACCTGCGTATGCTCTACATTGTCTCAACGCCGATCGGGAACTTAAAAGACGTATCAGGACGAGCGCTGGAGGTGCTCGGTCGTGTTGATATTGTCATTGCGGAAGACGTGCGCGACGCTCTGCGGCTACTGAGCGCCTATTTGATGAAAGGGAAGCGGGTAGTCAAATACAACGATCGGAACAAAAAACGCGTAATAAGAGGAATCCTGAATTTGATTGAGCATAATGACGCCGTTTACATCAGCTCCGCAGGTACGCCGGGCATTTCCGACCCGGGAGCGGACCTGGTGAAAGCGGCGCGGGAAGCGGGCGTAGAGATGGCAGTAGTGCCCGGTCCTTCGGCACTGGTGTCGGCGCTTGCACTGTCAGGCATCTGTGCTCGCGAGTTTACGTTTGTGAGCTTTCTTCCCAAAAAACAGGGCCAGCTCAAAAGTATGCTGGAGAAACACAGGGAGCGAAAAGCAGTACTTGTCTTTTTTGAGTCCCCCTATCGTATTGTCAAGACGCTTTCAGCGCTGGGCGATGTCGCACCGACTTCATTCGTGTGTGTTGCAAAAGAAATGACCAAGGTATTTGAACGATACTTTACCGGCACTCTCGCTCAAGTTCTTGCTCAGCTTCAGGAATCTCCAAAGAACACGAAAGGGGAGTTCACGGTTGTAGTGAATTTCGGCGCCTAGCTATATCAAACCGCGTCCGACCATCCGTCGTATATTTTCGACGTATCCGTTGAAGCAGCGGAGGTTGTGAAACGTCAGTAGCTTCAGAGCGGTAATTTCCTTTGCCCGCATCAAATGCGAAATATAACTTCTCGTGTAGTATTGGCATACAAAGCAATCGCATGTCGGGTCAAGCGGTGACATATCGCCGAGATATTTTGTTTTACCAATATCCAGTTTTTCGTATTTCCAATCGAGTACGTTTTCTGACTTCAGCTCCTTGTTTTTGCCTTTTCTTATGAACGCGTACCCGTGCCGCGCATAATGCGTGGGCACGATACAATCAAAAAGATCCACTCCCTCTTTGATGATGGGAAGGATATCCTCGAGATGTCCGATGCCAAGAAGATGACGCGGTTTTTCGAGAGGAAGGTGAGCGACGGTCCATCGCAACATCGAGACCATCGTTTTCTTACCGTCTCCGAACTCTCCCCCGATGCCAAATCCGTCAAACGGCAAAGTACCGATGAATTGTGCGCTTGAGACGCGCAGGTCTTTGTATTTCCCTCCCTGCACGATTCCAAACAGTGTCTGGTTTGTTCGGTGCGTTTTTAGGCATATCCGTGCCCACTCATGCGTGCGCTTGAGTGCTTTTTTGTTGTACGCGTGGTCGGCGACGGGAGA
The DNA here is from genome assembly GCA_964354445.1 of uncultured Candidatus Saccharibacteria bacterium. Classification (GTDB taxonomy): domain Bacteria; phylum Patescibacteriota; class Minisyncoccia; order UBA6257; family JAGOQP01; genus CAYGZT01. The sequence goes on along the minus strand of CAYGZT010000006.1, from coordinate 15,525 downwards.
GGTGCATTCGTCAAATGCAAACATGATGTCAGCGCCGAGTTTCTCCTGGATTTTCATTGACTCCCGAGGGCCGATGAAAAGTTCTTTGCCGTCGACGGGAGACCTGAACAGCGCTCCTTCGCCGGTGATCGTTACATGCCGCGGAGTCGAGTGTTTTAAAATGACAGCGTCGCGCTTTTGTTTCAGGATTTTCCCCGTCCCAAGATCTGCTCCGAAGCCCAAACTGAATATCTGAAATCCTCCCGAGTCGGTCATCAGTGGATGCCGCCAGTTCATAAACGTATGAAGTCCTCCGTTCTTGGCAACAATGTTCTCTGATGGTCTGAGATGCAGGTGGAATGTGTTTGCAATCAGAATCCGGGTGCCGGTTATCAGCACTTCTTCGCTGGTGAGCGTCTTTACGACTGCTTGCGTCGCAACACCGACGAATGCCGGTGTTTCCACCATTCCGTGCGGTGTTTTGAGCGTGCCGAGCCGTGCATGGGATTTTGACGAGCGTTTCAGAATCCTAAACTCCATCATGCACACCAGTATACGGGTGTGATATACTCACCGCAATATGACAAAAGAAGAAGCACGCGCGATTCTTGACCAGTGGGTATCGAACCAGAATCTTAAAAAACATATGCTTGCGGTTGCGCAGGCGACGGGTTTTTATGCGCGGAAGTTTGGAGAGAACGAAAAACAGTGGTGGATTGCGGGTTTATTGCACGATGCCGATTATGAAAAATATCCCAATCCGAACCGAGACACCACAGGACATCCTTATAAAATCGTTGAGTATCTACGCCAAAAAGGAACGGACGAGGAGTCGCTTGAGGCGATTCTGGGACACGCGTCGTATGCCAAAACGCCGCGCACCTCGCTGATGGCAAAGACGCTCTTTGCAGTGGATGAGTTGACTGGATTTATCGTCGCGGTGGCGCTGATAAAACCGGAAAAGTCTCTTGCGGCCGTTGATGTGGAGTCGGTGACCAAGCGGTTCAAGGAAAAACGCTTTGCGGCGGGCGTTAATCGCGAAGAAATTTTCGAAGGAGCTCGGGACCTTGACGTTCCGTTAGAAGAACACATCCAAAACGTCATTGACGCGATGCGTGGAATCTCTTCAGAATTGCAGTTGTAAATTTCTAATTTGTAAGACGTACGATTCGTGGTTTTTCAACTTCAATTTGGTTTTTTTAGTGTAACACTAAGGGTGTGATATTATTGAAATATGTTTGAAGCTCTATTTAAGAACAATGACAGAGAAAGTTGCAATTTGAAGTTGTCGCAGTTTGAAAAAATCTGGGGCAAGTTTTGCTTTCTAGATGAGAGCGGGACGCTACTTGATAGCCAGAGCCCGTTTTTTACTATAGGAATGATTAAATGTAGCCAACCAAGCTATTTGGCGAGTAGGGTTGCTTATGAACGTTCGGCAGAGGGGTTTTATGACGAATTGAAATTTAATAAGTTATCAAAGCTGAATATTAACTTCGCAAAGAAAGTAATAGACATATACCTTGACACAAAGAGCTTTAACTTCTCTTCTTACACTCTGGATAAACGAGGCTCTTATTTTGATAGGCAGTATGGTGGTGATCCTTGGAAGGCATATGAAGATATTTCGGTGAGGTTGATTAGGAGTAATCTTGCCCCATCTGAAGTACTTGCTGTTATTGCTGATTATGTAACAACACCACGAGAGATAAAATTCGAGGCGAGCGTAAAAAAAAGGATTAATACTGACACGCAAAGATTTTCAATTATGGGGGTTGTACGGATTGACTCGAGGTCTAATGACATATTACAAATTGTTGATCTTATGATTGGTGCAGTAAATTATGATCTTAAACTGACAACGGGATTGACAAAGAGCGGAGATAGACATAAGAGACAATTCGTCGATTATTTCAAAAATAGTTTAGGAACAAAAGATTTTCTCAATTATGGCAAGGGTTTCAGAGATCGCGGCTTTAATATCTTCATTGATAAAAGCGTTATGGAGAGAACCCCTCTTGATTATCAAGATCGCAAAAAAGAAAAAAGGCCATCGTCCTAACGGTCGACGCCTTTTTTCGATACTGTAACCTTAGTATTACACGGATATTACCTATTTTGCAACGTCTTTGTGGATAAGTCTCAGAGCGTCTATTTTGGCTTTAATTCGCGCAGCTTCTTCAAACTGCAGATTGCGCTGTGCAAGTTCAAGCTTTCGCCTGAGTTCCTTACGGTAGGATTTTTCGAATTCGTTTTTGACGGGTGTTTCAGTTTCTTTTTCCTGAGCTTTCAGCGTCAGACGGAGCTCTTTGACGATAGGAAAGGGTTTGACTCTGTGACGTCGGTTGTATTTTTTCTGAATCACGCGCCGCCGGCGAATCTCATCAATCGCCGCTTTCATCGAACCGGTGACGGTGTCCGAGTACATAATCACGTGCCCCTCAAGATGCCGCGCCGCACGTCCCGAAACCTGGATAAATGATGTTCTGTCGCGCAAGAATCCTTCCTTGTCGGCGTCAAGAATTGCCACCAAAGACACCTCGGGCAGGTCGAGTCCTTCCCGCAGCAGATTGATGCCGACCAGCACGTCATATTTTCCCTTGCGAAGGTCGTAAAGAATTTGCGGCCGCGCCAGAGTTTCTATCTCGGAGTGCAAATACTCGGCTTTGATTTTCTTGTCCTTCAGGTGCTGTGCCAACGCTTCCGCCAGACGCTTGGTGAGCACTGTTACCAAGACGCGCTGGCTCTTGGAGACGCGCATTTCGATTTCTCGGATGAGATCGGGGATTTGCCCGCGGGTCGGGCGAATTTCAATATCGGGGTCAAGAAGATATGTGGGCCGTACGATCTGTTCTGCGATGTGCGATGAAATGCGCTTTTCGTATTCGGCGGGAGTCGCCGAGACAAATAAAATCTCTCCGATGTGCTCTTTGAATTCTTCGAACGTAAGCGGCCGATTATCGACGGCGGAAGGGAGACGGAATCCGTGTTCCACCAGTACGGTTTTTCGCGCGCGATCACCCTCGTGCATCCCTCGAATCTGCGGTACGGTCATGTGCGACTCATCGATGATGGTCAAAAATTTGGCTTGCCCTGCTTGCCCGCTATAGCTTTGGCGAAGGCGAGAACCTGTTGAATGGGGAAAATAATCCAGAAGTGTGAACGGCGGGCTTTTGGGTTGACGATTTTCAAAGTACCGCGAGTAGTTTTCGACGCCCTTGCACCAGCCGACTTCTTTAATGAGCGCGAGGTCATACTCGGTTCGGCGGCGCAAACGTTCCACTTCAAGAATCTTCTTTCCTTTCGCAAGTGTTTTGAGTTGTTCTTTAAGGTCGGTTCTGATATTTGCAATAACAACTTCCCGCATCGCCTCCTCCGAGGGCCAGAATTTTGCGGGAAAGAGTTTTATTGCCCGAATTTCTTTGCTGCTTCCGAACGGCGCTTCCGTACGTACCAGTTTTGTAATGACGCCGTTTGCCAGCGCGACACGGAGAATAATATCTCCTTCGGGCATCCAGACATCAATGAACCTGTCGCGCATGCGGAAGTTTCCGCGCCAGAACCCGATCTCGTTGCGTTCAAACTGAAGTGTAAGCAACGACTTGAGAAATTCCCGCTTCGTGTATCTTTGCCCGACCGACAGATTGAGAGCCAGTTTCTGATAGGTGACGGGAGAACCGAGGTTGTAGATGCAGGATACGGATGCAACAACAATGGTGTTGGGATATTGCAGAACCGAGCGCACCGCCGCATGCCGCAGACGATCAATTTCCTCGTTGATCTGGACCTCTTTTTCTATATAGGTGTCGGAGGTGGGCAAATATGCTTCTGGCTGATAGTAATCGTAATAGGACACAAAATAGTGCACGTGGTCATGAGGGAAGAATGTCTTGAATTCTTCGTACAGTTGCGCCGCAAGCGTTTTATTGTGTGAGATTACCAGCGTCGGCATGCCCAACTTTTCGATTACGTGCGCCATGGTCAGAGTTTTGCCGCTTCCGGTAACGCCCAGAAGCGTCTGGAAGCGGTTGTTTTTCTTGAAACCTGAAACAAGCTCTCTGATAGCTCGTGGTTGGTCACCTGCAGGCTTGAGTTGTTTGGATATATGAAACATAACTTGCTTTTCGTTTCCTGTCTGCTATGTGGAGCTTGAGATCTGGTTTTTCGTTCTGCGCAGTCGGTGGTATGTAATCGCAAATCGGTGCGCTTCGTCGCGCAGGGCAAGAAGCGTTGTTTTAACAAATTCGGGGAGCATATCAAGTCGCACAGGACCGGAGCCATATGGGCTCCATAGGACGCCGGCATTCTTTGCACGCCGCACGCTTCGTTTGAGCGTTGATGTTATTCGAGGCCGTCCTAGTTTTGCAAGCCCGATGACGGGAATAGGCAAATGTTTAAGTGCAGAAAGTTGTGTCCGTCCGCCATCAATAACAATCAGGTCAGAGTAAGCCCATTCAGTGTGTGCAAGACGGCGTTTGATAATCTCTTTAAGCGAGGCCGGGTCGTTGGAACCTCTGACGGTCTTGATTTTGAATCGGCGATACATTGACTTGTCGGGCCTGCTGCTTTTGAATGACACCATCGAGCCGACCGACAGCGCTCCGCTGGTGTTTGAGACGTCAAACGCTTCCAGGCGTGTTTTTTTTCCTGCATACAGTGACAAGAACGTTTTCAGTCCTGCCGTCACAAGGTGATAAGAGGCTGCTTTTTCTTTGTGTGCCCAACATAATCCCAAATGATAGTACAGGCATGGTTTGTCTATCATTTTCTTGTCCTCCTTCACTTTCGCCAAGGGCGGATCCGCCTTCGGCGGAAAAGCTTCGGCAGACTTTGCTCGGCTGGATTTTAGCCGAGCTCCGCATGTCCGGTAGGGGAATAGCCGCCGGAGCGTTCGGAGATATTCCTTGAACTCCTTTCCGTACACGAACGGTCCCGCTATATCGGCAGTGTTTTTGGGTTGGTGGGTTACGTGAACGCGAGGCAGTTTCTCGCGCGTGAATTCAACAAAGAAAAAATTCTTATCGTCTTTGAGATCGAGGTTGTAAAACGGCTGATATCGCTGTATCAGTTGACGTTCCAAAATCAGGGCGTTTTTTTCGGATCGCGTTGATATCGTCTCGATATTCCTGATTTTTGGATAGAAATTGAGAAATATTTCCGAGCGGTGTACGAAGTGAGATACAACTCTTTTTCCGATGTTTTTTGCCTTTCCGATGTACAGAATGCGTCCTTTGCCGTCTTTAAAAAGGTATACGCCGGCTTCGGTGGGAAGCGATTTTATTTTTTTGGAAAGCGATGCAGTCATTTTCACATTATTTGTAGCACGTAGAATATTTCTTCGCCATGGTAAAGAGAAACCCCCCGAGAAAACTGCCCCGAGGGGTCGAAAGAGAGCGATGCAAGAACAAGGAAGTTGAAACTAGGGAACTACCGTCAGCGTCACCGTGCTTTCCACCCATCGCCAGTTGTACTCGGCGGAACTGACTTTGGCAGTGTTGGAAATGGTGACGGGAAGAGTGCCGCATCCCGCGTTCGGCTTGCCTATCCACGAGGCTGAAGCACTCTCGCCCGGGGAGAGCGTGTGGAAGTTCCAGGTAAGCGTCCCATTTCTGAAGAGCGGGATTTGGCCATAGCCGGCGTCCACATTGCTGCTGTGACTCTCACTCACAAACGTGAGGCGAGAATCAACGGGGTCTATGACCCGGACACCGCCTCCCGTGCAGTCGTCTCCTCCAGTGTTGACGACGGTGATCGTGTAGGCAACAGGTTCACCTACATGCGTCGAGGAAGGACTGACGTACTTGCTGATGAAGAGCTCGCACTCGCCCGCGGGGTGCGTCGGCGTCTTGGTGGGCGTCGAGGTTTTGGTCGGTTTACTCGTCGGCGTGGCGGTGGATGTCGGCGTCGCCGTCGACGTTATTGTCGGCGTTGAGGTTGGAGTGGAAGGAGGAGAAGTCGGCGTAGGTGGCGGTGGAGGCGGCGTGTTTGTCGGCTCCGGAGTGGGATTGGGAGTCGGTGTCGGCTCAGGTTCGCACCAGTTGGTCTTGACGGAACCGTAATCACGATCGCCGCAGTCATCGCGGAAAGTTCTTGTCCGAACGACTGTGATGCTGTTGGGGAGGGCCCCGATGATTTCAAGCCGACCCAGCGATGCGGGTAACCCCAGACCCTTGATGTCTACAACGTGTACCGGCAACAGCTCCGCTTGGAAGCTTGCCAGATGAATTCCATTCTGGTCGTATGCTTCGGCGGAAAACTCTGTCAGGATGCCGTTGTCCGGGTAGGGGACGGTCGAAGGCCGCACGTAAATGTCGCGATTCCAACTCCATATGAGCAGGCGGGTGCTGATGCCCGACTCCACGTTTTCCTCGAACTGGACCTTTCGGCGAGTACAGAGGTCCAGGCACCCGTAGGAGTCAAGCCTGACAAGCCGTTCTCCTTGCAGGTCGCCGGTCTGGGGGTTGAAGTATTCATAGTAACCCCAGTACTTGGACGACTGGTAGATGTCAGGCCTGATGACAAGAAACCCAGTCATCAATCCTGGCTCGATGTTCGAGCTGTAGTACATCTCGTCTTTGGGGGACCTTTCCCCCGAGAGGGCTGCCCGAACATGCAGCAGCTCATCTTGGGTGAGTTGTTTCTTCCCGGTATCCGGACCTCCAGAACTGAGTACCGTGAATTCAGCGGGGACCTTCCCTGTGCTGAGCCATTCCCCGACGTCGAACTTACTGGTCCCCTTGCCCTTGATGACAGTGTGAACCAGCAGTATGCGGTACCCCCAGTTGGTGTAGACCTCAATCCATGTGCTCGTCGGATACTGCTCTTCGGTGCTGACCGAGAGCAACGTGGTTGACGTGGTCACAGCAGAGCTGATTCCTACCTTCAGGTAGGGCAGCAGAAGTCCGCTGGTCGGCAGCGGCACCGGTTCGCTTGACACCGCCGCAAACGAGGTTGCCGCGACGATGACGAGCATGACGACGGTGAGAGCCAGTGACCTTTTCATCCCTTTCTCCTTTCTTCTCCCTTGTTCTGTTGATTGCTTTTGTCCCGGTACTATTTACTATTATAGTACATATAGATTTATCAGTCAAGTCAGTGATAAAGGTCGGTATCCTCGGTGATGACCTCTCTTGGAATCTTGAAGAAAGTGTGAAGGAAGAGTATACTAAACGGTTCTGCACAAATTTTTTGAATAACACTTCACGTGTATGGGTAAAAACAACGACGGCAAAATTGAAATAGTAGGAGCTCGGGTTCACAATCTCAAAAACGTCCACGTTGTGATCCCGAAGAATAAATTTGTCGTCATTTGCGGGGTTTCCGGATCGGGAAAATCGTCGCTTGCGTTTGACACGCTCTATGAAGAGGGGCAGCGCCGATATCTTGAGGGGCTTTCCTCATACGTGCGCCAGTTCTTGGGCGGTTTCAAAAAACCGGACGTTGAAAAAATCGTCGGTCTTTCACCCACGCTGGCGATAAATCAGAAAAGCGTGTCCTCAAATCCCCGTTCAACGGTGGGAACCGTCACCGAAATATACGACCACCTGCGGCTGTTGTTTGCGCGAGTCGGTGTTCCGTACTGTCCCAACGACAACATTCCCATCACGGCACAGACGCCTCAGGAGATTACCGACCGGATACTGGAATTTGCCAAAAAAAACGAAGTGATGCTGCTTGCGAGCGTTGTTGTCGGAAAGAAAGGCGAACATCAGGCGGTGTTCGATGAAATTAAGCGCGCGGGATACGCTCGCGTGCGCATGGACGGGTACCTCTACAATCTTGACGAGGCGCGCGGTCTCAAACTGGAGAAAAACAAAAGACACTCCATTGATGTTGTTGTTGGAGAGGTGTATATGGGGTTGAAAGCGGATATTCACGCGAACCTTTCAAAAATCGAGAAGGAAGCGCAAAAGACGAAAAAGAAACGGCTCGAGCAGTTTTTCAAGGAAGAACGAGTTGAACTTCTTGAAAAGGTGAGGAGAGGTCTTTTGATGGGAAAAGGAAACGTCATCGCCAACGTCAAGCGTCCGCAGAGCAAAGCCGCCGGTCGTGACGTCGCGTTCTCCGAGCACTACGCGTGCCGAACATGCGGCTTCTCCATGCCGTTGATTGAGCCGCGCAGTTTCTCGTTCAACAGTCCCTATGGCGCGTGTCCTAGCTGTCAGGGACTTGGAACGAAACTGGAAATCGACTTGAGTTTGATTCTCAGCCCTGACCTTTCGCTTGAAGCGGGAGCAATTCTGCCATGGTTTTCGCTGAGCCGTGTGGCGCGAAGAGCGTTGGGCGCAAACTGGCAGGAGTTCGTCATCACTACCATTGTCCGCCTGCACGGGCATTCACCGCGCACGCCGTTCAAGAATCTCTCCAAGAAAGCGCAGGAGCATATTCTGTTTGGGGACAAGAGCGAGGAAGTTGCTCTTGAATACGGCGATTGGAAAGGAAAAACGCGATTTGAGGGAATCATTCCACGTCTTGAGCGGCTGTACTATGAAACCGAATCGGAGTTCGTCCGGCAGGAACTTGGAAAGTACATGACCGAGAAAACCTGCCCCGTTTGCAACGGTTCGCGGCTCAAGAAAGAAAGTCTGGCGGTCAGAATCGCTGGCAGGAACATTTTTGAAATCGCATCGCTGGCGGCAGAGGAACTCATTCGTTTCTTTGACACGCAGGCGCCGTCGCTGATGACTCACATGCAGCGGACGATCGCGCAGTCCATTGTAAAGGAAATACTTTCCAAAGCACGGTTTTTGCTTGACGTGGGACTCGAGTACATCACCGTTGCGCGCTCGGCGACGACACTGTCGGTAGGAGAAAACCAGCGCATCCGGCTTGCCACCCATCTGGGATCCGGGCTTTCGGGCGTCATTTATGTGCTGGACGAGCCCACCATCGGGCTTCACGCACGCGATACCGCTCGCCTCATCGCGACGCTTAAAAACCTCCGCGATCTTGGCAATACCGTCATAGTTGTCGAGCATGACGAAAACGTCATTCGCTTGGCCGATTGGGCGATAGAAATCGGGCCTTCGGCGGGAGAGCACGGCGGCGGAGTGGTGTTTGAAGGAACGCCTGAAGCATTGTCAAAATCAAAGACGCTTACGGGTCAGTACTTGAGCGGGAAGAAAAAAGTCATCACTGGTCTGCGTAAAAACCTTGGAAAAGTTGCCGAGCGAGACATAGTTACGCTTACAGGTGCGCGCCAGTTCAATCTCAAAAACGTTACCTTTCACGTTCCAACAAAGAAGTTCGTGTGCGTGGCGGGAGTGTCGGGATCGGGAAAAAGCACGCTGGTTTTGGAGGTGTTTGCGAAAGCACTGCAACGGGAAGTCAGCGGGATGAACGTCGTTCCGGGGGAATACAAAGAGCTTCTCAACAAAGAACTTTTCGACAAGGTGGTGTTAATTGACCAGAGCCCTATCGGCCGCACGCCGCGTTCAAACCCGGCTACCTATACGGGACTTTTAACACCCATCAGGCAGCTCTACGCGCGTCTTGAGGAATCGCAGATTCGCGGTTACAGTCCTTCGCATTTCAGCTTCAACGTCAAACCGGGGCGGTGTGAAGCGTGCAAGGGAGAAGGATACACCAAAGTTGAGATGTACTTTTTGCCCGACATCTACGTTGAGTGTGAAACGTGCAAGGGGACGCGATTTTCACCCGAAGTACTTGACGTACAGTATAACGAAAAAAGCATTGCCCAGGTGCTTGATATGACGGTTGAGGAAGCTCACAAATTCTTTGCTCCGTTTCCGCAGATTAAATCAAAACTCTCGCTTTTGGAGGACATTGGTCTGGGATACATGAAACTGGGACAGCCGGCGACAACCCTTTCGGGCGGCGAAGCCCAGCGCATCAAGCTTGCCGATGAACTCTCAAAACGCGCCACCGGGAGAACTCTCTATATGCTCGATGAACCCACCGTGGGACTTCACTTCGAGGACGTCAAACATCTCCTGGTCATCTTGCGCTCGCTGGTGCAGAAGGGAAACACGGTTGTGGTGATAGAACACAATCTTGACGTTGTGTGCGAAGCCGATTGGATCGTGGAACTGGGGCCGGAGGGAGGAGAGAAAGGAGGCAGAGTTATCTTTGAAGGAACGGCGGAGGAGTTGAAAAAAGAGAAAACGGCGACGGGAAGATATTTGCAGCGGCAAGAAAATCAAAGGTAGTTATCTCTCGTGCTCAAACACATCCACAATCAGATGGTCGTCGGGTTTGATAATCCCTCCGATGGCTTTGACGATGACTGAGGCGACATGTTCGGGTGTATGGGCGGCGGGGTGATCGGGGAAGAGTTCGCGGAACATTCCCGTATCGGTCGAACCGGGCGCTACAGTGAAAACCCTGATATGGTCTGGTGCGACTTCTTCGTGAAGCGACTGTGTGAAATTGATCAGTGCCGCTTTGGTCAACGAATAGAGCGACAATCCTCCGATGCCGTAGATGCCCGCGCCGGATGCGATGTTGATGATTATTCCTCCGCCGCTTGCTTTGATGAAAGGCAACGCCGTATGCGTGACCGTCAGCGTTCCTTTGATATTGATGTCGATAATTTCGTCCCAATCTTTCGGCGTTGTCTGTTCGAAACTTTTGCGATGGGCGATGGCCGCGTTGTTGACCAGAATATGCAGTCCGCCGAACGTATTGACGGTCTTTGAAAGCGCTTTTCGTACACCCCCTGCGTCGGTGATATCGCCTTTCATTACCAGCGCCTGTTTGTTTTTGCGCAGCGCATCAAGCTCCGCGCTTTCGGGAATCGAGCGTGAAAACACCGCAACGCTGGCACCTTCAGCCAGAAACGCCTGCGCGGCGGCAAGCCCGATGCCCGTTCCGCCGCCGGTGATGAACGCAACTTTGTCTTTCAGTTCCATTGAGAATAGTATAAAGTAGGAAGGAATAAAGGGAAAGGTTTATAAAGTTGAAAGCGGAAAGTTTATAAAACGCAATGAATACGGGGACAATTATCATAATCGCCATCTTCGGAGTGCTGGGAATAATCGGCGGCGTGTATCTTGTCGTTAAAAGATTGCTTTTCATTAAAAAACCGGAGGATGGGCAGCTTCTGATGCTCCAGAATCAGTTGAACGAAATAACGCGCGCGCTTGACACCAAACTGGGCGAATCCCACCAAGCCACACAAGCTCAGTTTGAGCGGAGTATCACCATCATCCGTGACGTCACCGAGAAGCTCACCAAGTTGGACGAGACAAACAAGCAAGTGATTAATTTTGCCGATCAACTTAAGAATCTCCAAGATATTCTCAAAAATCCCAAACAGCGGGGAGTGTTGGGTGAATATTATCTGGAAACGGTTTTAGAGAACGTTTTCGCGCCAAACCCGACTTTGTTCAAAATGCAGTATGAATTTCCCGACGGGACAATTGTAGACGCCGTCGTTTTCGTGAAGGATAAAATTATCCCGATTGATTCCAAGTTTAGTTTGGAAAATTATAATCGGCTAATCAGTGCGAAGTCGGAAGAAGAGAAAGAATATTACGAGAATGCCTTTGTCCAGGATTTAAAAAACAGAATTGATGAAACGTCAAAATATGTGAAGCCGGAGCACAGAACAATGGACTTTGCTTTCATGTTTATTCCTTCGGAGGCGGTCTATTACGATTTGGTTATCAATAAGGTTGGGGCCATAAAATCTAACACGAGAGACCTGGTAAATTACGCAGCCGAAAAAAGAGTGACTATTGTTTCACCCACAACCTTTTTTGCGTATCTGCAGACAATTTTACAGGGGCTAAAAGCTCTCCAAATAGAAGAGTCGGCAAAGGAAATACGACATCAGGTTGAAAATCTCTCTCGTCATCTTTCTTCATACGAAACGTACATACAGAAGCTGGGCGACCATCTGGGAAAAACCGTCGGAGCATACAACAGCGCATATAAGGAATTCGGCAAGGTGGACAAGGACGTGCTCAAAATTACCGGCTCCGGCTTTGAATCTGACGTAAAACAGATTGAAAAACCATCTCACCAGGAGGATTGATTTATCGTGTCTTTATGAGGCGTGGCGGTCTCCCGAGGATGCTTGACAGGAGTTGCCCAGCGGCTATACTTATGCAGGCATCTCCTCCTTCTTCCTTTTTGCTCCTGGGGCTAGCCACTTCGGGAGCTCTTTTTTTGACTTGACTTGACGCCTGATGTGCATACAATGATACTTGCTTTGTTCTTATTTTCAGTAAAACGTTTTCCAGTATGAACATACGGTCGCTTTCCAATCACGTTATTATTAAACCCGATAAAGAGGAGAAAACTACGACATCGGGCATTGTACTCCCCGAGAGCGCTGATAAGAAAAAACAGCGCCGGGGGGTTGTCATTGCAGTTGGTCCGGGTAAATACAACGAATCCGGAAATCGCATCCCTCCCGAAGTTAAGACGGGTGATAAGGTAATTTTCAAAGAACCTTGGTCCGAAGACAACAAGTTGTCGGGAAGTGATAAGGAAGAACTCTTTTTGGTTGATGAAGACGATATCTTGGCAGTTCTTGAATAACTAAAGAAGTAACGCTTAAGAAGTATGGCAAAGCAGATGCTATTTGATGAAAAGGCGCGGGAAGCGATGAAGAAAGGCATCGACAAGCTGGCGACGGCAGTGCGCATGACGCTTGGTCCGCGCGGACGCGCGGCGGTGATTGAAAAAGGATTCGGCGCACCGCAGGTTACCTTTGACGGTGTTACGGTGGCAAAAGAAATAGAGCTTGAGGACAAGTATGAGAATCTCGGGGCTGAGTTTTTAAAGCAGGCAGCGGACAAGACCAACGACAGAGTCGGCGATGGCACCACGACGGCGGTCGTGCTGGCGCATGCGATGATTGAAGAGGGAGAACGGCTGGTCAAACAAAAAGGGTTCAATGTCATCCAACTTGCTGAGGAACTGAAGAAAGGAAGCGATATCATCGTGAAAACTCTTGAAAAACAGCGCGAGGAGATCAACGACAACAAAAAGATTGAAGAAGTAGCGTCGCTTTCCTCGAAAGACGGGTCCATCGGCAAGCTGCTCGCCGAAATCATGCAGAAAGTGGGCAAAGAAGGAGTGGTAAGCGTTGAGGATTCAAATACCATTGGCAACTCGTACGAGTTTGTGGAAGGAATGCAGTTTGACCGCGGCTACATCTCGCAGTATATGGTCACCAACGCCGAGAAAATGGAGGCGGATTTTGAAGATCCTTATATCTTGGTGACGGATAAAAAGATTTCGTCGGTTAATGAAATGCTGCCGCTGCTTGAGAAAATTCTCAAAGCCGGTAAAAAAGAGATGGTGATTATCGCCGATGATGTTGACGGAGAAGCGCTGGCGACGCTGGTTATCAACAAACTGCGCGGTATCTTCTCCGTTCTGGCGACCAAAGCGCCGGGATTCGGCGACCGCAAGAAAGAGATGCTGCAGGATATCTGTGTGCTGACCGGCGCCGAGTTCATCTCAGAAGACACGGGACGCAAGCTGGAAAACGTCGACGTGGCTGACCTTGGACAGGCGCACCGCGTGGTTGCAAACAAGGACGACACCAAGATCGTTGGCGGCAAAGGAGACAAATCCGCCATTGAACATCGCATCGCTCAACTGAAAGGACAGTTGCAAAAGACCGATTCGGAGTTTGACAAAGAAAAACTGCAGGAGCGGCTCGGGAAACTTTCCGGCGGCGTTGCGGTTGTCAAAGTCGGCGCTCCCACCGAATCGGCCCAAAAGGAACTCAAACACCGTGTTGAGGATGCCGTGTCGGCAACACGCGCGGCGATGGAAGAGGGAATCGTTCCGGGAGGCGGCGTTGCGCTGTTTAACATCGCGCTTAAATACGGCCACAACGCGGATACCGACGTGGCAAAAGCGGCGCATGCGATTCTCGAAAGAGCGCTTCGCGCTCCGCTGTGGGCGATTATCGCCAACAGCGGGTCGAATCCCGACCATCTCGTCGAGGAGCTGAGGAAAGCAAAAGAAAGCGGCGGTCAGTGGCTCGGCTTTAATGCGGTGACCAACAAGATCGAAAACCTGAAAGACGCCGGCATCATCGACCCGCTGAAGGTGACCAAGGTGGCGTTTGTCAACGCCATATCGGTGGCGAGCAACTATCTGACCGTGGGCGTGGCAATTACCGAAGTTCCGGAAAAGGAAGACAAGGGGAAAGGAGGCCCTCCGATGCACGAAGATTACTGAAAATCGGATCAGCAGCCGTCTCCAAAAGGGGCGGTTGTTTGATAAAAAGTAGGATGATATACTGCAAGGCGTCGTCGGCTATCGTAACGTACTGTTTACAAACTATATGAAGTATCTATCGATGAATCTTGCGTGGATTATTATCATTGCCATCGCGCTGTGGGCTGTTCTTGTGTACAACGGTCTGGTGCGGCTGCGCAACCGTGTGCGCGAGGCATGGTCGGATATCGAGGTACAGCTTAAACGCCGTTATGACCTGATTCCAAACCTGGTAAACACCGTCAAGGGGTACATGAAGCATGAGCGGGAGGTGTTTGAGAAGGTAACGGAGGCGCGTGCGCGCGCACTGGGCGCCCAGACAAGAAAAGAAAAAGGAGCGGCAGAAAATACTCTGTCGGAGACGCTCAAGACCCTCTTTGCGGTTTCCGAGAACTATCCCCAGCTGAAGGCGAACGAGAACTTCCTTGAACTCCAACGCGAACTCTCCGACACCGAAAACAAAATTCAAGCGGCGCGGCGCTTTTACAACGGCGTGGTAATGGACTTGAACACCCGCATCCAGACGTTTCCAAGCGTCATCGTCGCTAATGTCTTCCACTTCAAGGAAGAAGAATTCTTCCAGACGGAGAATGAAGGGGAGCGAAAACCGGTCAAAGTAAGTTTTGAAGGTAAATAAAGGTCGCTTTCACCATTGTATAGCTGACGAGTATGATAGCAGATCTCTCGCAATTTATGGGAACTAGCGGCCAGTTCTTGATGGTTTTAGTCGCTTGGACGCTGGTCTGGAAAGGGCTGTCGCTGTGGCGCGCCGCGCGCAAACATCACACTGCATGGTTTGTAATTCTGCTGCTGGTCAACACCGCAGGGCTTCTTGAAATCCTCTACTACTTCTACTTCAACAAGCTGGATAACGGGGGGCTGGGGTTTGTGCACCGCGCCTGGGATTCGCTGTTCAAAAAGAAACCAAAGGAGGAAAGCGGCCAGCAGTAGTCGGCATCAATGCTCTTGTCAAAACCTCGATTAAATTAAAACATCGGGGCTATTGACTGACTGTCGTTTGTCGTCAGTTATCAGTCGTAAGTTATTTCATGACTCTCTATTCGACTCGCGATTCCAATATCAGGAAAACGTGGGTGATTTTCACTCTGTTTTTGATTGTCATCATCGGTATCGGATGGGCGTTTTCGTACATTTATAATGACACGTTGATTCTCTATGCTGCGGTGCTGTTCAGCGTTCTGATGAATGTCATCGCATACTGGAATTCGGACAAGATTGCAATGGCGATCGCCGGGGCGCATCCGGCAACGCACGAGAACGCGCGAGAGCTGTTTCACGTCGTTGAGAATCTTTCCATCACCGCGGGTATCCAAGCGCCCAAAA
>CAYGZT010000005.1:0-11716 GCA_964354445.1 uncultured Candidatus Saccharibacteria bacterium | reverse complement strand
TAACCAACTGAGCTACGCGCGCATGCAGTCGTTATGCTACATCAAAAAAGCGCCGTGTTCAACGACGCTCTTTTGATTCTCACTATCGGCCGATGCAATTTTACTGCAACTCAACAGTCGCTCCCGCTTCTTCAAGTTTTTTCTTCATCTCCTCCGCATCGGCTTTTTTGACTTTTTCCTTCAACGGCTTGGGAACTCCTTCGACAATATCTTTGGCTTCTTTGAGTCCCAGTCCCGTGATCTCCTTCACAATCTTAATGACGTTGATTTTCTGCCCACCGCCGGATTTGAGTACGACGGTGTATTCGGATTTCTCCGCCGCTTCTGCTGCCCAGCCTGCGGCAGGGTTCTGGGCGGCAACCGGAGCCGCGGCTGAAACGCCGAATTTTTCCTCAAGCGCTTTGACCAGCTCGGCAATTTCAAGAGCCGAGAGTTTTTCAATCTTCCCGATGATGTCGTTGTATTTGTCACTCATAGTCAATATAGAGTACGCAATGAATTAACCGAAATCTACGATTGTCGCTGCTCGGCAACCTTTTGCAGAACATACGCAAGCGAGCGAAGCGGTGCGATAATCGTCCACGCAAGCTGCCCCAGCAGCACGTCGCGCGGCGGGAGATTGCCGATTACAGTCATCTCCACCGCACTGTAGATGCTCTGCGTCTTTACGTCACAACCGGCTACCATCACAAACGCCTCAAGCGATTTTCCTTTCTCTCTGACAAAACGCGCGATAACGCTCGCGGGCTCTGTTATCTGACCGGGAGCAAACACAATTCCCACCTGACCTCTCAGGCCCGTTACATCGAGAGGAATGTTGTGTTTTTTCATCACGAGCGCGAGGAGTGTCTTTCTAATCACCTTCAGCGTGGCTTTGGTCTGTTCAAGCGTGCGGCGCAGCGCATTCATCTCGTTGGCCGGCGTCTTGAAGAAATCAACCAGCACCAGCGACTGTGCCTGCTCGAGCAGTTCTTCGCTCTGGCGAATATCCTGTGTTTTTTGTGTTTTTGATCTCATAGCTTTCTGCAAACAAAAACGCGACCTTTCGATCGCAGTCCTTTGATGAGTCCCCTTCGATTTCGCTCGGGGGCGGGCGGGATAAACCCGGAAAAACTCACCAGAATCCTCGGCAGGAGATTAAGTCCCTCGCTCGATCAGCTTGAGTCGGTTTTGCTCGGGACACCTGCGGTCTGCGGATCGTAAAAAACATAATACGCGCTCTTCGCCGTAAAGTCAATCGGACAGAGAGAAACGGCTGACGTATGCCGGCCGTTTCTCTGCCTGTCACTGCCCGTGTCTTTTTACTGCGAACAACCTGACGTTCCACCGCACGCAGTCGTCGCAAAACTCAAGATCGCTCCGTACACTACGCCGTACTGGTTTTGGCCAACAAGACGGAAGTAGTACACCGTGCCGGGTAACAGCGCACTGATCGTAGAAGCAACTTGAACGTTCGATGACCCGGAACCCACGCTCTGACCTGCGGTGGAGTTTCCAAAATTCGTAGTTTTCCCCCAGTCAAACCAGTATGAGGTGGCTGCGCCGTTGGGATTTACTTCTCCATTGAGTGTCGCGGTGTTCGAACTCACGTTGGTTGCCGGTTTTGTTATCGCCAGCGGTGTCACGCCGCCCCCGCCGCCTCCCCCGCCGTTGGAACCGGTCGTGAAGGAGAGGATGGAGCCGTAGCTGATGCCGTATTGGTTCTGTCCCACGAGGCGGAAGTAGTAGGTGGTGCCCGCCAAGAGATTGGCGATGGATGAGGAGACCGGCGTGAAGGTGGAGCCGGAGCCCACACCCTGGCCTGCGCTTGAATTGCCCAGGGTGGTGGTCTTGCCCCACTCAAACCAGTATGAGGTGGCTGCGCCGTTGGGGTTGATCTGACCGTTGAGGGTTGCGGTGTTGTTGCTGATGTTGGTGGCCGGATTGGTCAACACGAGCGGTGTCACGCCGCCCCCGCCGCCTCCACAGCACGTGCCGGTTGTGAAATTCAAAATTGTTCCCTGCGAGATTCCGTACTGATTTTGAGCAACCGCCCGGAAGTAGTATGTGGTATTTGCCAAAAGTCCTACGATGCCGGCCGAAACCGGAGAGAGATTCCCCCCCGATCCCAGCGATTGCGCAGCGCTGGTATTCCCCAGCGATACCGTTTTGCCCCACTCAAACCAGTATGAGGTTTGAGCACTGTTGGGATTCACCTGACCGTTGAGCGTTGCCGAGCCGGCAGAGATGTTCGTGGCCGGATCGGTGATTACGGTCGGCATCGTTGCCGTCGGCTGACATTGGCCGGTTATTTGAAATCGAACCACGAGGTACCCAGAGCCGTCCCAGCCGGGCGCAACATCTCCAAGACCGTATTCGTTAACGAGCGGGTTGAGTGCAATCGTGCAGCCGGGAGCCGCGCTGACCGTTGCGCTGCCGTACACCGCCGATGCATTCTGCGCCCATAATTTTCCGTTTGCATTCACCGATGCCGTGTTGTTGGTAAACGAAAGCTGTGCGCGAGTATCGAGAGCGGAAGCGGTGCCGGTGTTGTGATAATAAAATGCAAAACTGACGGTGTCGCTGGGTTTCACATCCAAGATGCTGGAAGCCCAACACGTCGAACACTGGGGATTCTTTGTATAGTTAGTGACCTGAAGCGTCGGGGCGTCCTGCGGATCGGTGTTAAACTGCGCGGATTCTATCGCAAAAGACGAGAGAGGAACGGTAATGAGCACCGCGAACAGTGTTCCTGCAATGTAATACAAAGTAGATTTTTTCATAGACAACATCACTTACTGATATAGGAAAGCTCATCTTGTATAGCACGGAAGTGTCTAGCCGTCAATAATCGTGCTTCCTCTCTCCATCAAACCAAAAACCCCTCGCGAGGAAGGGTTTTTGGTTTGATATTTTTTTCCGATAATCTTTGCTTGCGTGACGGACAGGAGCGCTTACTCTTTGAGAACGTCAACGCGCTCGATTTCATCTTCGCGCTCACGCCGGAAGAATATCCACCAGACCAGGAACAAAACCAGGAGGATCAGAATCAGATCAAACAGCCAGTTGCCGAAGAGATTGCGCACAGCGTCAAAGATCGTCGCGGAAAGCGTGCGGATCTGTCCGATTGTCGCGGTCAGGTACGCGCTGATGGATTGAAAACGATCGTTGTTGTCGGTGAAGTTGAGTACCGCGCTGAAAATGAGCGTGCTCCCGACCGAAACGCCGCTTCTTACACGACCGTGAATGCTGATTGCCGACTGATAACCGGATGAAACGGCTCCCAGATTGTACGAGATTCCGTTGGCGTCGCGATTGAAGAACGGATAGTTGGTGTCAATGAACTCAACCTCGGTAGGAAGAATGACTTTCAGGAATGCGTTGTTGAGCGGATATGAGCAGCCGTTGCGGTAGGTGACGGTATACACGAACTCTCCTTGCTCGGCAAGCGACGATACGTTCAGCGCGGGCACCAGAAGTACGCACGAGAGCCCCGTCGCACCCGCGACAGTGCCTCCCCTGACAACAACGGAGGGTTGTACAACCACCGGCGACTGAATCACGGTCGGCTGGGTGATAACGGTTGTTTGGGTTGTAACAAAACTCAAGATTGAACCGTATGCGGTATTTCCCTGACCCTGAGCAACCGCGCGGAAGTAGTAGGTGGTATTGGGAAACAATCCGGACAGGGCATACGCAAGCGGAGAGAGATTGCTGCCGCTCCCCACCGATTGATTGGGCGTCTGCGAACCCAGTGACATGGTGGTTCCGTACTCAAACCACGCATTTGCCGTATAACCGTTGGGATTAACCTGACCGTTGAGTAGCGCGAAATTCTGACCGATAAATGTCGCTGGATTGGTGACTACCGACGGCTGTTGTCCATAGCCGTATCCATAATATCCGTACTGCCCGCACGAGCCGCCGTAGCAAGAACCGCCGGCGACAAAACTCAGCGTCTGCCCGTAGTAGGTGCCCGCATCGTTGCGCGCAACCGCACGGAAGTAGTACGTGGTACGGTTGCTCAGACTGGAAACGGTGTCCGAGAAATTCTGATTGATGTTCCAGCTTCCAATATACCGCTGACTGGTAGTGTATGAGAGCGAGCCGTAGCTGGGGCCGTACTCAAACCACACGTATAGTGCGCCGTCGTTATTATTATTCACGTAGCCGTTGAGCGTCGCGCTGTTGTAGGAAACATTGGTCGCGCTGTTGGTTTGAACCGAGGGTGCGTTGCCGCCACCGCCTCCGCCAAAGCCAGTCGAAAAGCTCAGAATGCTTCCGCGAACCGTATCGTACTGATTCTGCGCAACCACGCGGAAGTAGTAGGTGACATTCGATTGAAGACCGGAAATGCTGTTGAAAACAGCCAGGTATGATGTTCCCGACCCGAGCGATTGCGCGCCGGTGGTGTTGCCAAGCGACTGACTAGTCCCCCACTCAAACCAGTAGGATGTCTGCCAGCCGTTGGGATTGACCTGTCCATTGAGCGTGGCAACATTCTGCGAAATATTGGTCGCGGGACTGGTAAGTACGGCCGGTGAACTGCCGCCGCCCCCACCGCCGGTATTGGTGACAAAGCTCAAAATGGAGCCGTAGGTCGTTCCGTACTGATTTTGCGCAACCGCACGGAAATAATAAGTGGTGTTCGACTGCAAAGCATTATTACTCTGCAGCACGCTGAACAGAGAAGAACCTGACCCGGCTGACTGCACTTGTGTAGAATTACCAAGCGACGTTGTTCTCCCCCACTCAAACCAGTATGAGGTAGCTGCGCTGTTGGGATTCACGCGTCCGTTAAACGTTGCGGTATTTGTCGAAATGTTGGACGCCGGATCGGTTGTAACGGTAGGCGCGGTATTCTGGCCGCCTCCCCCACAGCACGCAGTGGTCGAGAAACTAAAGATGGTTCCGTACGAAGTACCGTACTGGTTTTGGGCAACCGTGCGGAAGTAGTACGTGGTCTGTGTCTGCAATCCCGCAATTCCCGCCGAAACCGGAATCTGGTACGAGGCGGAACCAACGCTCTGAGCAGCGGTGGTATTGCCAAGCGAAGTGCCAGTTCCCCACTCAAACCAGTAGCTGGTGGCAGCTTCGTTGGGGTTAACCTGACCGTTGACGGTAGCGGAATTCTGCGACACATTGGTCGCCGATTCCGTGATTACATTGGGCACGCCGGCTGCAAACAACGGAACGGGCATAAGCACCGCCGCAGTTGCAAGCACGACGCTTGCCGAGAAAATTGTCTTTTTTAGAAGGTTGTTCATAGTGCTGAAACTTTTGTGACAACGGGGAGGATTATAGCATACTACCAAAAAAATGTCAATATCCCACTTCCAAACCCCCGAGAAAGAGCAATGCTCGGAATTTTAGAGGTGGGGCCTGCACGGAAAGCTCATTCAAGCATTTTCCGGCAGGCCTTTTAGTGCGCATTCAGGGAAGAGGAGGATTGTCGGGTCCCCCATGCGAACGATGATGAGGATGGTCATGTCCTCGTGTCAAAAGATAGATGAACGCGCCGGCGATACCCCCTCCCACCGTCACTCCTTTCCAGTGAAGCCGAAACCACGAAGGTTCTTTCTGAAGCGGTGGTGGTAATGGCTCAGGAGTCGGTGTCCGTTTTTCCAGCACTTTTTTCACCGCTTTCTCTATATCCTCGGCAGTGAGATACGGCTGTCGCTCGGCGACACGCACTTCTTTCACTTCCGGAGGAGACGCGCAGTCCAGACGTCCACGCACATCCGGCCTAAAGCCGAGAGGGAATGTGTTGAAGCACGCCCGGACACTTAGCCACTCGCCGGATTGAACATCGGTGAGCACCGACGTTCCCGGTTGGAGTTCGCACTTCACCAGCTTGCCCGAACCTGTGGACATTTCGACGTTTACCGGCTCTTGGGTGGTGAAGAGACAAAACTTCTGCCAATCCACCACTCCCGCCGGATCAACCGGATCCCGCATCAGCCGACAAGGCTTGATCTCCTCCGCCGATGCCGCCGCCGCCAGCGCTAACACGACAACTAAAGTTGCCACCACCTTTTTCATGGCAACCTCCTTTCATTTGCTGCCGCCACCGTACCACTACTATACAGCTCTGTCAATAAAACCTAGGAGTGCCAGGTGTTCACAATTTTCATTTTTCTTTCACTAATGGGACGAACGCGAATCCAAAAAATTCTTTCTGCTCAAATTCTTTTTTGTCTTTCTTGTCCAGCACCACAATGCTGTGCCGCACCGGCGCTACGATCCGCCCGCCGATTTTCAGTTGCTCTTTCCAGCTCTCGGGAATCCCATCAGCCGCCGCAGCGGCGATTATCTTGTCATACGGCGCCTCCCCTTCGTACCCCAGAGAGCCGTCCCCCAAAACCACCCGTACAATTCCCCTCTCGATAAACCCGTGCGGCGTTATGTTTTTCTTCGTCATACTGGCAAGCTGAGGGATTATTTCCATCGCGACCATTCCGTACCTGCCGTCCGGGTCCTGCGCCGCGCCGCCCGCAAGCTCAATCATGTGCGCAATCAGCGCGGTCTGCCATCCCGACCCCGAACCGATTTCAAGTACCTTGTCTCCTCCCCGCAAATCCAGAAGCTCCAGCATAAACGCCACCGTCAGCGGCTGAGAGATGGTTTGCCCGTAGCCGATGGGAAGCGGCTCGTTGATATAGGCGACACCCAGCACATCGGGAGGAACAAAGTCCTTGCGATTTATGGCGCGGAAGGCCTCGATCAACCGCTCGCTCTTGAGGTACCCCAGATCAACAAGTTCTTCGATCAGTTCTTCATTTGAATGAATCATCGTTTTTATTATACTTGGTTCTCACACTCTCTTCCATAAAACCGCATGAAAAGACGCCGGAGACGAAAAGACATGATGTTTCCTTGCTTTTTCACAAAAATCGTTGACATATTTGCTCGTCTGTAGTAGAATGGCCACTTGCACTCGCAGAGAGGGATTTGGCCCACTGGCTAAACACTGCCCTCCGCCAGTTTCCACCTTGCAATGGAAAACGGAAAGGGGGAACACCGCATGAACCATGCCACAACCGCTACGCCTGCCTCCCCAACCTACGACGGGGAGGTGAGGATCTGCTGTATGACATGGGACAACCGGAAGAAACCGGAGGTCCCATCGACCCTCAGCGATGTGAAGAGGACAATCCCCCAGATTACGGAAGATCTGCGGCACAGGAGGATCCGGACGTACCGGATCGACCCGCCGGTGGACAAGTACTCAGGGAGGGATGTTTTCTTCAAGCTGGGGTCATGCCCGCCAATGGATGACGAAGCCCTAAAGCGTCTCAGAAGCTTCATCTCTGAGACACTGCTCAACAGGCACGCATTCGTCTTCCAGCGGACGTAGCGGCAAGTCAACAACGCGGTAGCGATTATCCCCTCTCTGCTCTGTCTCAAGGCCCCGGCTTTCTCGCGGGGCCTCTTCTTTTTAGTTGAGCGTGGATGTATAACACCCAACATTGTTTGACAATCGCCGCAGTGCTCCTGCTACAATATAATCAGCTTGAATGTTTCCGATAGGGTCCATAGTTCAACGGTAGAACGACGGTCTCCAAAACCGTTAATGGGGGTTCGATTCCCTCTGGGCCCGCCTTCGCTAAAGCTTCGGCGGGCACAGCCCGCACTTTAACTCACCGCGCTCGCTCAGTGCAGGCACCTCGACTCATTCGGCGCAGGTATCAAAGCCCCGCTTTCTTGAGCGGGGTTTTGACTATTTTTTAGCTTCGGTATGCTTGGTGTGTTTTCGACACCATTTGCAATATTTCTTAAGCTCCAACTTTCCTTCAAACGTTTTCTTGTTTTTGCGGGTGTAGTAATTGATACGTTTGCAGTTGGAACATCTTATTCGTATTAAGTTTTCAGAAAATTTTGATTTTGCCATGCTGATGTCGTATAAATCTCAAAACCCGTGAGCCAACGGGCGGATTTGAACCGCCGCCCTACTCCTTACCAAGGAGTTGCTCTGCCGCTGAGCTACGTTGGCGTCTGTCCTAGAACTCTACACATTTAACTTCCGACTTGCAACTTCCTTTGAGCCACCTCTCGGATTCGAACCGAGGACCTACTGTTTATCCCTCTACAATCGAGTTTGCCACACGTGAGCCGGAGAGAGGAGTCGAACCTCCAACCTTTCGCTTACAAAGCGATTGCTCTGCCATTGAGCTACTCCGGCAAACCGATTGTATGGGACCCTGTAATTTTACTCAAATTACTCCGTAATTTGAAGAATTAACGGGGTAAAACAGTTGCTCTGCCGCTGAGCTAAGGTGGCAAGTCGAAATATTCACGCTGAGCGAGCGCAGCGAGTCGAAGTGTGGGTAGGGTGAGAGTCGAACTCACGCGGGCACAGTGGCCAACGGTTTTACAGACCGCCCCCGGCCCCTACGGGACTACCTACCCCTCCTGGCGCTTTTCTTCCGTCTCTGCCGTTCCTTCGTGCAACTCATCGACGATATCATGCTCGTTCGTTTCGCCGTTCTGCTTCTCTTTTGCCTTTTCAAGGTGCCGGGACACGAACGTATCGAGCTTCATCAGAATCACCTTGGCGCGGCGCAGCCACTTCTCGAGCACCACTACCAGTTTTCTGTCGATGATCTCAATCCATTCATGCTTAACCAGAACCAGGCGGCGCGTACGCTGGCTTCTTTCCCCAAATCCTTCAACCAGCGGGAGTTTGCGCGCAACCATCAACACAACCACCCCCAAGCTTACGAAGAAGACCATCTCCAGAATGAAAGAACCCATATATGCTTATTATACACTTCCTGAGCGCCGGCCGTGAGAGACGCCTTCCGTTACAACTCGTAGCGGCAGAATCGTTCAACGCGGATATTTTCCCCGATCACCGCTACGGCGCGCGCGACAATGTCCTTTACCGCCAGCGACTCATCCTTGATGAACGGCTGAACCATAAGCGCCTCAACGCTCTCGGGATCCATAGAGGCAATCTGCAGTGCGATGTCGTGCGCAAGTTCTCGAAACTGCGGCGTTTTTGCGACAAAATCGGTTTCACACCGCACCTCAACAATGACGCCGATGCGGTCGCTGTGGACATATGCCTCAATCATTCCTGCGCCCGTTTTCCGCTGCGCTTTGGAAGCGGCTTTTGCATAGCCGCGTTTCCAGATCAGCTGTTTTGCTTTTTCAACGTCGCCGCCAGCTTCTTCAAGAGCTTTCTTGCACTCAACCACGCCTGCTCCCGTCGCTTCCCGCAACGCTACGATATCCGATGAACTCATACGCGCTATGACATTTTCTCAATGATGTGATCGACAACCCATTCGATTGACGCCTTGCCGTGGTCGTTGGCCGGAATGAAATAGTCAAAGGCCGTCGGGTCGTCGTCGTTATCAATAATGCCCACGAGCGTCACATTCTTCATGCGTGCTTCCCGAATAGCGGTGCGGTGACTTTTCAAGGAACTGTCGACGATAATCATAATGTCCGGGACTGCTGCCAGGGACTCGAGGCCCGAGAATTTCTGTTCCATCCGGATAATTTCCCGCTCCACTCCCAGCTGTTCCTTCTTTGTATAGTGCCCGAACTTCTGCGACACAAAATCCTGCTTGCGCTTCTTGAAATACTCGATTCGCCGGGATATCACCGAGAAGTTCGACAAAAGCCCTCCGATCCACTTGTTCATCACCGAGGGGCAGTCGCCAAGCGCTGCAGCAAGCCGCTTGACGGCACCACGGGCAGCCGGCTGCGTTGCGACAACAATGAAGGTCTTTTTATCTGCGCGGTTTTTCGCAAGATACTGGGCAACGACGTCGATCGCCGCCAGCGTCTTGACAAGATCCACAACCTCAACGCCGTTGCGCACCGTGTAGACATATTCCTGGAAGTT
The DNA here is from genome assembly GCA_964354445.1 of uncultured Candidatus Saccharibacteria bacterium. GTDB lineage: Bacteria > Patescibacteriota > Minisyncoccia > UBA6257 > JAGOQP01 > CAYGZT01. The sequence continues at coordinate 1,881 of CAYGZT010000005.1, read as the reverse complement.
TGGATTGCGGCGCGATTTCTTATGCCCGTACATCACTCCTTGTTTTGCCATCGCTAGGATTGTATCGCTGTCAGCCGCGCCCTCGTCGATCGTAATGACGCCGGCTTCCAGTGTCGTCTGGGTGGTTGTCTTTTCTTCCTCGGCCATATAAATAGCCCCTACCAAAAAGGGCACCCAGAGTATAGCCGACCGCTAACCAAAAAGCAACTGAGCCGTTTATAGATTTTTCCTGTCATATCCAGCTCTCCAGCGTTTGATGTCAGCATGGTTTCCCGACAGTAAGACCGACGGAACTGTCCATTGTTTTCGAGACCGCCCGCCGGAACGATAGACCGGCGGCCGGGTGTAGACAGCGTAACTTCCTTTCACCTCCTCAAGCGATTCATGTTTCCCCAATACTCCTTTCACCATCCGCGCCACGGCGTCAATCACCACAAGCGCTGGAATTTCTCCTCCCGAAAGCACGAAACTGCCGACCGAAATTTCCTCGTCCGCCACATAGCGCGCTACCCGTTCGTCAACTCCCTCGTAGCGCCCGCAGATGAAGATGAGGTGATCGTATCGCAAGAGGAGTTTTGCTTCTTCTGAAGTGAACAATTTCCCCCGTGTACTGAATAGTACTACCCGTACTCGCGGTTTTTTTGTATTTCGCGCCGCCGCTTTTCTCACTTTCAACTTTATGCTTTCCACCGCTTCGTGTATCGGCTCGATTTTCATCACCATGCCCGGCCCGCCACCGTACGGAACATCATCAACTCGTCGATGCTTGTCGTGCGCCCACTGTCTGATATCGTACGTCCGAACGGCGATAATCTTTCGCCTGACAGCTCTGCCGAGCACTGACGCCGAAAGGTACGGCTTCATTGTTTCCGGAAATATCGACAAAACGTGGAACGTCTTCATACCAGCTATTCTACCGCAAAACGCCTAAAACAAAACACCGCTCTCCGTAATCACAGAAGCGGCGTTTTGTGTAACGTTTACGAAAGGTCTTTGCTCAACTCTGCAACCGTCTGATCAACCGACGACGCCCCCTGCGGCATACCGCCTTCGGGTTCGAGGATTTTGAGGTTGACCCGGGCGTTATTCTTGAGTCCCACGATTCGCAACAGTGACCGAATTGCTTTAGCCGTTGCGCCCTTGCGGCCGACCACCTGCCCCATATCGTCTTTGTGAACTTTCAACGTCAGGAGCACTCCCATTTCGTCGATGACGCGGTTGATTTCAACCGTTTCCGGATGGTCAACAATGGATTTTGCCAGATACTCAAGAAATTCCTGATCTTTGAATCCTCCCATGAATCAGATTTTCCGGCTTACTGCTCTGTCCCGACCTTTAGTACCATGTAACGTCAGTGGTTATGTATACAACACGTCCGGTTAGAGTGCATTTTAGCCGTCCGGAGATGCTTCCGGAGTTGCCGTACTTTCTTGAGTTACCTCCTGAGTCGCGGGTTGAGACGGTGTTTCTCGAACACTTTCCTCCTGCCGTGGTGCTGCTTCCCGTACCGGCGGGATAACCTCGCCCTTCTTCTTTTTTGTGGAGTGCACTGGAATTTTGGGACCATCGATAACCTTTGCTTTCACCAAGATATTGTGCACCGAATCAGTCGGTTGGGCTCCCTGGTCCAACCAGTAACGCACGCGCGCCTGGCTGACCGAGAATAGATCGGTGTGAGGATTGAACCAGCCCACGTCCTCGACAAATGCTCCCGTGAGCTTTGAGTGTTTCTGGATAATCACAATGCGAAACGAACGCTGTTTCTTCTTCCCGACGGGACGCAGTTTTATTGAAAGCATAGAATTTTATTTTCAGTTTTGCTGGTGCGTGGGAGGTATTGTAGCCAAAGAACGCCGCGTCTGTCAAACCGGCTGCTTATCC
>CAYGZT010000004.1:0-13991 GCA_964354445.1 uncultured Candidatus Saccharibacteria bacterium | reverse complement strand
AAACAAAGGAGAAAACACCGACATCGCTCGCAACAATCCCTATGCGATTCCGTTCGCGATTATAATTGCGGGTGTGATTATCGCAGCAGCGGTCATCTATACGGGAGGACTGTCAGGAAGCGCGTCGCGCCAGGCAGCGGTACTGGAGGAGGCAGGCGGAGGGGGAAACGCACAGAATAACCAACCTGCAGCTCCGTCCGCAAGCCGGATCCGACCCGTAAGCACTCAGGACCATCTTATAGGGAATGTCGGCGCTTCGGTTCAGATGATTGTGTTCACCGATCTTGAGTGTCCCTTCTGCAAGGTGTTTCACGCGACAGTCAAGAAACTTTCGCAGGAGTATGGAGAGAATCTTGTTATTGCGTACCGGCAATTTCCTCTGGAATCCATTCACAGCAGAGCCCGCTTGGAAGCGGCAGCCAGCGAGTGCGCGGCAAAGCTTGGCGGCAACGATGCGTTTTGGAAATACGTTGACCGCTTGTTTGCAATCACGCCATCCAACAACGGTCTCGACCCCGCGCAACTTCCGGACATTGCAGCGTATGTGGGACTTGATACATCGGCGTTTGAATCATGCCTGACAAGCACCGAGTTTAACCAAAAAATCGGACAGGATGCGCAAGAAGCGGTTGCTTTGGGAGGAGACGGAACTCCTTTCAGTGTTGTCATTGCGAAAGACGGCACCGCGATACCCGTGTCGGGCGCACAGCCTTATGAGATCATGACGACGGTGATAGATAGGGCGTTGCAGTAGAGAGAAGAATCGGAGAGATGGAACAGAACCTTCTGTGAAGGGGGTTCTGTTTTTTCGGTGGATATCGTGTGGATAAAATTTTAGACACCAGAACAGCGGCATAAAGAGAACATGAATTTAGCACTGCGTTGTGGGTAACTTTCCTTGCGTTGTTGCACTCTGTAAAGGATAATTAGCCCAGAGTGGGGAAAAGTGGACAAATGTGTGGATGGTCCAGCGCTCTGTCTGCTCTGCACAACCGGCGTCAGAGCAAAGAGAGATTCTTCGGCGCTCCGCTCATCAAAGCTGGGCGCCGAAGATTCTCCTGTCAGTGATTATTAACTCCGACGCTTTAGTCAGAACTCTGACCGGAACGTCAGGGTTGCAAGTCATCATCTGTCGTTTTATGTTTCTGGGCGAATACAAACATACGCTCGACTCGAAAGGACGGTTGGCAATTCCCGCCAAGTTTCGCGCGCACCTTGACGGAGGAGCGGTGCTCACGCGCGGGCTCGACGGATGTCTGTTTCTCTTTCCCGCTCCCGAGTGGCAGCGGATGGTTGCAAAACTCGCCGCACTGCCGCTTGCCCAGGCAAACTCTCGTGCGTTCGTGCGTCTCATGCTGTCGGGGGCGTGTGACGTTTCATTTGACGGCCAAGGCAGAATTTTGATTCCCGAGCCGCTTCGGCAGTATGCAGGTCTTTCGAAAAAAGCGGTGGTGACCGGTCTGTTCAATCGAGTTGAAGTGTGGGAGGAGGACGCGTGGGCGAAGTATAAACACAGAACGGAGAGCGCCTCTGAAGAGATTGCAGAAAAGCTGGGAGAGTTGGGGATTTGAGGAAATATCAAAATGCAAATATCAAAACGCAAAATGACAGATGATAAATCAATAATTTTTGGAACTTGATTTGCCATTTTGATTTTTGAGTTTTGATGTTTGATATGTTTATCCACGCTCCCGTTCTTTTACAAGAAGTTATTTCAGCGCTGGATCTCAGAGATGGTCTCAAGGTCGTTGACGGGACGCTCGGCTGCGGAGGACACGCGCGCTCCCTGATTACGCTGGTGATGCCGCACGGTATGTTTCTGGGTATTGAGCGGGACGAAGTGTTATATGCGCAAACATCGCGGGCGTTGCACGAAGAGTTTCGACGTTTGAGTGAACGCATCGTGTGTGTCCATGGAACCTATGCCGATGTCTGCACACATGCGCGCGACTGCTGTCTCGATCGCATTGATCGTGCAATCGTGGATCTTGGATTTTCTTCGTGGCATCTGGAAGCATCGGGTCGAGGGTTCTCGTTTCAGAAAGATGAGGCGCTCGATATGCGATACGACACTCGTCAATCTCTGACTGCCGCCGCTGTTGTCAACGGTACCGACAAAAAGAATCTGACGCTGATACTCAGAAATTTCGGAGAGGAACGATATGCGGCGCGAATCGCCAATGCGATCATCCGGGCACGGCGCCGTCAGCGGATTCTGACCACTGGCCGCCTTGCTGCGATTGTTGCCGATGCGGTGCCGAGAAGGGCGAGAGGAAAGAACATCAATCCGGCAACGAGGACGTTTCAGGCGCTTCGGATATGTGTTAATGCGGAACTTGACCATGTGGACGAGTTCCTCGCTCGGATCCCGGCGTGTATGCAGACGGGAGGGCGCGTCGCCGCAATCTCCTTTCACTCGCTTGAGGATCGGCGGGTCAAACGGGCATTTGCCGCACTGGTGAAAGAAAAAAGAGCACGTCTGATTACCAAGAAACCAATCGTACCAGCGGCCCGTGAGATTGCTCAGAATCCCCGCAGCCGCTCTGCAAAGCTTCGAGTCATTGAATTTATATAGTTCTTATCGCTAAACCCAGACTTCTTATCACTAACCACTATCTTATATGACGGTCATTGAATTTGGTAAAAGGGATGCACAGCTCCATTTCTGGACTGTCGCGATGCTTATTCTGATGACGCTGTCGCTTGCGTACGGCATCGTCACTTACAGTGCCATTATCAACGTGCGTCACGATCTTTCTCAAGCACAAAAAACAGTTGTGCAGGCGCAAGTTGCGAACGCCGAACTCAAGAACGAATTGTACGCGATGCTTGACAGCATTGGCGAGGGATCGTTTGTGCAGGAGCACGGTTTGGTTATTGAGCAGAATCCTCGCTATGTAGAAATGACATCGCTGGTATCCGGCCGGCGACCGTAGCACGCATGGTTCGTATGACATTCCGTATCTGGGCGTTGCGTGGCGTGTTCGTTATCGCGTTTGCGACGGTCATCGCACATCTCTACACGATTCAGATTGAGAAGGGAGATATCTACGAGAGACGCATTCAGGCACGGGAAGAGCAGCGAGGCACCCTCGATCCGACTCGAGGAATTATTTATGTTACCGACAAGAACGGCACGGCTACTTCCATAGTGATGAATAAAGAGTATCCGACTATCTTTGCGGTTCCGACTCAAATCGCCGATGTGTCGGAGGCGGCACAACTGCTTGCACCGGTTGTAAACAAAGACGTTGCCGCGCTCGAGCGGATGCTTTCCAAAAACGATGATCAGTACGAATTGTTGGTGGCCAAGGCGACCGCGGAGCAGGTAAAAGCAGTGCAGGTGCTTCATCTCCCGACAACCAGCACCACCGATCCCGCCATAAAGGGTGTCTACGTCGAATACAAACCGTTCCGATTCTACCCGTTCGGCACGCTGGCCGCACATGTCCTTGGATTTATTTCTCCCTCTGATGACGGGCCCGTCGAAGGCCGCTACGGACTTGAGCTTGCGTTCGAGAACATTCTCCGGGGCACCGTGGGCGGGATGAAAGGAAACATCGTGCATGCGGCGGTTGCAGGTGCAGACGTGCACGCGTCAATCGACCGCGCCATACAGAGTGAAGTTGAGTCGGTGCTCACGCTCTTGGTTAAGGAATGGCAAGCGGAGGGCGGAACGATTATCGTCCAAGACCCTTCGAGCGGCAAAATCCGCGCCATGGCGAATATTCCGACGTTTGATCCCAACGAATACTCGCGCTATGACATCGGCGTGTTTCAGAACTCTGCGGTGGAACTGGTGTACGAACCGGGGTCGGTGTTCAAAATCGTTACCATGGCGGCCGCGCTTGATTCGGGAGCTGTCACGCCCGACACAACCTACACCGATACGGGATCGGTGGTGGTCAACAAGCGTGTCATTAAAAACTGGGACGAGAAAGCGCACGGCGTGCAAACCATGACCAGCGTCATTGAGCAATCGCTCAACACCGGAGCGGTGTTTGCGGAAACGAAAACCGGACACACGACGTTTACGTCATACGTAGAGAAATTTGGATTCGGGGAGCTCACCGCCATCGAACTTCCCGGAGAGGTGCGGGGCAGCACCAGGCAATTGAAAGGAGGACGCGACGTCAACTATGCGACGGCATCGTTCGGGCAGGGAATATCGGTGACACCGGTTCAGATCATCAATGCATTTTCGGCGGTTGCTAACGGAGGACTTCTGATGAAGCCGACGATACTGGAAGATAACAATCCTTTGGTTGTACGTCGGGTCATCAGCCCTCAGACCGCCCGCACGCTCATCGATATAATGATATCAGCGGTTGATAAAAATGTGATTGCGCACATTCCTCATTATCGCGTTGCGGGCAAGACCGGAACCGCGTTCATTCCGATTCTGGGCGGTGGAGGGTATGCTGAGGATGAGTTTATTAACACCTATATCGGGTTTGCACCGGCGTACAATGCCCGGTTTGTCATTCTGGTGCGGCTGACCAAACCCAAGGGAGCACCGCTGGCGGGTCAGAGCGTCGTTCCGGCATTCAAGAAGCTCACGCAGTTTTTACTTAATTACTACGAAGTTCCTCCCGATTCGATTGGAAACTAGTGTCGGCGCGAACATGAAAACAACGGTTATCAATCTTCTTCAAGCAATCGTGCGCCTGCTTGCGCGCGCAACGGTTCGGAGATTTCACCCGCAGGTGATCGCGATCACCGGCAGTGTCGGCAAAACCTCTTCCAAAGAGGCAATTGCAGCCGTTGTATCGGCGGTCCGGCGTGTTCGCAAATCGTCGGCCAATTTTAACAACGAGCTGGGAGTGCCGCTTACTATTCTGGGGTCATGGTCCCGCATCGGGCGGCCGGTCTGGTTGTTTTGGTTGAGGGTGATCGGATGGGGAATGTTGCAGTTGATTGTTGGGAGCAGACGCTGGTATCCCCAGGTGCTGGTGCTTGAGTACGGGGCGGACAAAACCGGCGACATTACCGCGCTCTGTGATATCGCCAAGCCGTCCATTGCAATTATCTCGGGGATCGGCAAGATTCCCGTACATGTTGAACACTACACGGGAGGCATCGATGCGGTGATCAGGGAGAAAGGGAAATTGATTGCAGGGCTCTTAGCGTCTGATACGGCCGTCCTCAATCACGATGATACTGCTGTTGTTTCTCTTGAATCGAAAACGCGCTCACGGGTAATGCGCTATGGATTTCGGGAAGAATGTGATGTCCGGATTCTTGATTTCCATCACTCTACGGAAGGGCTTTCGATTCGCGGTATATCATTCAAGCTTGCTCGTGGCGGGACCGTTATACCAGTGGTTATCCGGAACGTGTTTTCACTTTCACATGCCTATGCGGCTGCGTGCGCGGCGGCAGTCGCCTCACTCTTTGACCTCAATATCGTTGATGCGGCGCAAGCGCTGATGCGCGACTATGTACCCCTGCAGGGCCGCTCGTTGGTGCGTCCGGGCATCAAACACACGCAGATTATTGATGAAAGTTATAACTCCTCACCGCCGGCGCTTGAAAAAGCACTTGCGACTATGGCGCTGGTGTCGTCTCGGAGGCGCGTGGCAGTGCTGGGGGATATGCTTGAGTTGGGAGACTTCACGCTGCGTGCGCATGAAACGGCCGGGAGGCAGATGTTCAGGTCGGTTGAGATACTCGTGACCGTTGGCTCTCGCGCCAAGTTTATCGCGCAGGCGGCGCTTAAAAACGGCATGAGGAAGGATGCAGTATACATCTGCGGCACGGTTGAAGAGGGAATCGAGGTACTCAAACGCGTGCTTGAGCAGAACGATCTCGTGTTCATCAAAGGATCACGCGCGGTGGGTCTTGAAAAAATGGTTGAAGCAGTCGCGGAAATGTGATACGGTTCAGTGCGATTATCGGCTTCTGATACTCTGGCTCCGTTGGGCTGCTGCTGTCGCCTCATCCGGTTCGGGACGCACAGTTTTCTTCCTGCATGCCGCTATCGTCTCTTCCTTCGCTCGTACTGTGCCCGAGCTTCGGATGGACAAGTGAAGGTTGTCAAACTACTATGCTTGCCCTTCGAAGCTCTGGTGTCATGCCAGAGCGTAGTAGGGCCGCTATCGTCTAGTGGTTAGGACATCAGGTTCTCATCCTGAAAACCGGGGTTCGACTCCCCGTAGCGGTACGGACCATGAAGCGCGACAGGCAGGCTGGTTATAAACCCGAGTTGAAATCCCGGTGACAGTACAAAAACGCAATCACCATTGTGCACCATATGGCGCTGAAAGGATATCTTAAGGACCGATACGTCATTATCGCGCTCGTTGCTGCGGTGGTGGCGTGGGCACTGATGTTTTCGTTTGTATACGTTGAAGTTCTACCTTCCGGAGAGGTGGTTGTATTGCATCGAAACGTCAAGGGTGAGATTGATGTCAGGGGTGGGGCGGGGGATGTTATTGCGGTCACGATCGCATTTGGTTTTCTTGCAGTCCTGGATCACGGCGTTGCGTTGATGTTGTTTCGCCGCGAGAGAATGCTCGCGTATGTTATTGCTTACGCAACGGTGCTGGTGGAAGCGGTGGGAGCGATTGCGCTGTACCTTTTGACGGTGTTGAATTGAAGCGGTGCCGCTACGGTTACGTAATCTGGTGGTTTTTATACCATAATGCAACGTTCAAAATCAGTGCGATATCTCTTCCGGAGGCAAGCCAAGCTCATCCCTTTGCTTTTTGACTTTATCGTGCCTCTCTGTTACCATCTGCGCTGTCGTTGAATGTAAGAGTTTTGAATTTTTTACTATGCAGTTTGCTGTTGTCAAGACCGGAGGCAAGCAGTACGTAGTTGCTCCCGGTCAAAAAGTGAGGATTGAAAAAATCGCTGGCGCTGCCGGCGAGACGGTTATATTTGACGACGTGTTGTTGGCGGGGGATGAAAATGGCGCGAACGTGGGGGCACCGAGAATTGCCGGCGCACAGGTGAAGGCCGAGATTCTGCGCCAGGGCAGGGAAGACAAGAAAATCGTTTTCAGATACAAATCAAAGACGCGGCAGCGCGTCAAACGCGGTCACCGTCAGTATTTCACCGAGGTCAAAATTCTTTCGGTTTCAGTTTAATTGTTGGACTTGATTGGCGTTGTCTCGACAGTTTAGTCGGCGTTTCTCTTTCCAAAATGTCCAGGAATTCACGATCGTGAATTCCTGGACATTTTGGTTTCTTCTTCTTTCCCCAAAAGAAAATTATGGGGATGACGAGTTTTTTATTCACTCTCTGCGGGTCAGCGAGTGGGAGAGCGTTTCGTCGTCGGCGAACTCTATCTCGCCGCCGGTGGGAATTCCGCGCCCGAGTCGCGAGAGTTTAAACGCATGATTTTTCAGCTCCTTTTCAATGGCAGCGGCGTTCAGATCGCCGTACGTGGTCGGGTTGAGTGCGATGATGATTTCGCGGGCTTTTTTATTTTCACAGCTCTCTTCGATGTTTTTTTTGAGTGCCCCGAGCCGTAGCTTTTGCCACGATTCAAGAATGCCGCTTTTCGCAAGCTCTCCGACAACCAGGTATCGCCCCCGATACTTTCCGGTTCGCTCGATGCTTATGAGTGCCGTTTCTTTCTCCACAATCATAAAAGTGTTTTTGTGACGCATCGGGTCGCTGCAGATGGAGCATGAACCCTTGCCGGAATGAACAAAAAAGCAGATGGGACATACCGAAACGCGCCCGAGACCCGCAACGGCGCGTGCAGTATCATTGATTGCTGTTTGACCGCTGGCAATCAGGCGGAATGCAAGCCGCAGCGCTTGGCGCGGCCCGATAGATGGAAGTTTTTCAAACAGCGCGGCGAAGGTCTTTATCTCGTCTGGAAGCATACATGCTGGATGCTAGATCTCCGGAGCTGCAAACCGTTTTTCAAGCGGACGGAAGGTAACTTTTTCCGTGTCGAACTTAAGATCCACCGTGCCGGTAGGGCCGTTTCGGTGTTTGGCAATAATAACTGATGTCGTTCCCTCATCTTCGAGCGAGGGCTCGAGTCGCGTCTTGTCTTTGCGGTACAGGAGCATCACCACGTCGGCATCCTGCTCCCACGATCCGGTTTCGCGCAGGTCCGAGAGACGTGGGATCTGTCCTTCACGCTGGTCAACCGAACGATTCAGCTGTGATACCGCGAGCACAGGGATGTTCAGTTCTCGCGCAAGGCCCTTTAGGCTGTGACTGATTTCGGTGAACTGCTGCACCATGTTTTCGGATGTTGACAGCGGCTGGATGAGTTGCACATAGTCGATGATTAAAAGCCGCATGCCGTGCTCTGCCTGCAGTCGCCGCCCAATGGAACGGATTTGCAGGACAGTAAGGCCCGGTGTATCGTCGATGTACATGGGAAGCCGTGAGAGGCGATCCAGTGCTTCTTGAATCAGCTGGAATTCGAGTTCGCTGGAAAGCCGCCCGGTGCGCAGTTTCCAGAGCGGCACCTGCGCTTCGGCGGCAATCAGGCGGTCAATCACCTGTTCGCGCGACATTTCAAGCGAAAACACTCCCACGGGCGCATTGTCGCGGGTTGTAGCGTAGCGGGCGATGTCGAGCGCCAGCGTCGTTTTCCCGAATGACGGCCGCGCCCCCAGAATAATCAAGTCAGAGTTCTGAAGGCCGGAAAGGTAGTTGTCCAGTTCGTCGAAGCCGGTCGTAATGCCGCGCAGTCGTCCCTCACCCTGATGAAGCCTTTCGATGCGCTCGTACGCTCCCTTGAGCTCCTCCGAGATACGGACGTAGTTTTTGTCCTGCGAGCGTTGCGAAAGTCCGAAGATTTTCCGCTCGACTTGGTCCAATAGTTGCTCGATCGTCGAATTTTTTTCGAATATCGACTCGTTAATTTCTGCTGATACGGACACCAGATCACGCAAAATCCGCTTCTCGCGCACGATTTTGGCGTAGTGCTGAATGTGCGCGGAAGAAGGAACCACATTGATCAATTCGGTCAGATACGACGAGCCGCCCACGCTCTCGAGCGCTTTTTTTGATTTGAGAGCGTTGGTGACGCTCATGATGTCGATCGGTTCGCTTTTGGCGAACAAACCAATCATCGCTTCGTAGATTTTCTGGTGCGCGGCCGGATAGAAATCAACGGCAGAAAGAATATCCGCGACTTTACTCATCGCGTTTCGGTCAATCATCAACGATCCAAGGACGGATTTTTCTGCCTCGATGTCCTGAGGCGGAACTTTGAGGTCCGGCATATGTAGCATGATTATTATTTCGGTTTTATGATGGGCGGTACCGTCGGATACAGGAAGGGTCCGCAGGGAGTATCGTCCACGCTATATCCTAACGCCTCTGTCTTGGCGCGCAAGTTGTCCGCCTGAATAAACTGTTGACGGCGGCGCAGTATCTCGCGCATCTGCATCAGCAGCCGCGCCGGTACGGAAACGCGCGGTTTTTTCTCAATCGAAAGTCCGATGGTTTCAAGTAACACCATAAGCGCGTGATGGAGAGTCTCTGCGTCGCGTCTGCTGATGGACCAGATGGATTGTTCGAATATTCCAACCAGTGCAAAGAGCGCGGCGAGTGCAGCGGGAGTGTTGAAGTCGTCTTCAAGAGCGCGGTTCCACTCGCGCCGCGCCTTGGCGGTGGCGGATGTAACTTTGCGGACATGACCCGTCTTTTTGCCTTCTTTGCGCACCAGATCCAACTTCCAGATAAAGTGTTGAAGCGATAGCAGTGATTGTCTTGCTTGTGTGACCAGTGCGGGAGAGTAGTCGATGGGGGAGCGGTAGTGGTGCGAGAGAACGATATAACGCAGCACCGCCGCGCCGTGTTCTTTGAGAAAATCGCTGATGCTGATAAAATTGCCTGCGCTCTTGGCCATTTTCCTGCCGCCGACCAGCAGAATTCCCGTGTGCATCCAGATTTTGACCATGGGTTTTTTACCCGATGCCGCTTCTTGTTGGGCTATCTCAGCTTCATGATGGGGAAACTTGAGTTCGACGGCGCCGCCGTGGATGTCATACTGCGGTCCGAAGTGATGGTGGGTGATAGCGGTGTCTTCAATGTGCCATCCGGGCCGCCCTTCGCCCAATGCTGTGTCCCACGAAGGTTCTTGAGGTTTTGAAAACTTCCACAGCGCGAAATCGCCCTTGTTTCTTTTTTTGGTGCCCTCGTCGATTCGAGAAACCGCGTCTTCTGCCTGTTGAACGGTGCGTTTTGAAAGTTTGCCGTACTCCTTGAAGCGGGAGATGTCAAAGTAGTATCCCTCACCGTCGATGCGATAGGCGTATTTTTTGTCGACGAGCACCTGTACCTGTTTGACGATTTGGGGAATAAAATCGGTGGCGCGGGCGTGTTTGGTCACGGAAGCAATGCCCAGTGCCGCTTCGTTGTCACGGTAGATTTTTTCGAACTGTCGCGCCACGGACGACCACGTTGTCTTTTCTTTTTGTGCGCGGTCGATGATTTTGTCGTCGATGTCGGTGATGTTTTGGAGATAGAATATTTTGTAATTGCGTTTGTGCAGATAACGGGCAAAGGCGTCATACACCAAAAACGGTCGCGCGTTGCCGATATGCGGCCGATCATACACTGTCGGGCCGCACACAAACATCCGGACCGTCCGATTTTTTGTGAGGGGGATTTTTTTGCCGGTCATCGAATCCAAAACTCGCATGGGTGTATTGTAGCCCAAACCCTGTGCAAGATAAACAATCTTGACGTAATGAAGAAAGTGTGATAGCATTTTTCCTAGACGAAACGGAACACGGGATGGAGAGGAGAAGACAATGAAAAGATACTGGTTTTGCCAGTGGTGTGGGCGCGGTATCAGGAAAGAGGATATCGGAGAAGGTGAGGGGTTTGACCTTGTCTTGACGGTCTGCGACCAAGAGAAGTGCCGCCGAAAAGCGAAAGAGCACAGCTATTGCGAGGAGCACTATGACAGATCGTCATTGACATCAGACGGCAACTCACCCCGCACGGTCAATACGCAACTGCGTACTCCGCAATTTGACAAGTAAATAAGTGGGACAACAGAAAGGAGAAAAGACATGTTCACTCTTCCGGTATCGCTTTTCTGGTCGATGTTTGTGACAGCAGCATTGCTGATCCTCTGTTCGTTTGTCGCCATCGGGGCGGTGAGCGAGACGGAGCGTCGCGCGGGCATCTTGGTTGCGGGTCTCTTTGTTGTTATGGCGTGTTTTGCTTCCTATACGGCCGGTTTTCTACGGGGGGTCGGGACGCCGCTCAATTCGCGACTTGCAGCCGTCAGGTCATACGATGTCCTGTCGGTTGCAGAGATCGACAGTGGATACGTTATCCTGGCGATCTTTAAGGATCGGCCGGTGCTCATCTCAGTCTCGCAGGAGCGTGTGATTGAGAGGATAGCGACCGACGAGACGCAAGACCAGCGCCTGGAGCCGTTGGGCATCAACGAGTGGCGGCTGGTATACAAGTCGCCGATGAACACCTCTCTGGTGCTGGAGTTGCGGGACAAACCGCAACCCTCTTCTCCTTGAATCCACCATCCTCTCTAGGGGCGGCACTTCCGCCCCCTTGTTTTTGTAAATATTGACAACGACTCTGAAACGGCTACAATAGAAACGCAAAATACTGTCGGGAGGTATTTTTTATTAATATCGTATGACTGACGAACAGCAAAAAACGGACGAGCAAGTCGCTGCCGCACCCGCCGCACAGACTGGGGAGAGCGAATTCGAGCAGCTCAAGAAGCAGTGCGACGAGTATCTTGAAGGGTGGAAACGGGCCAAAGCGGATCTTGCCAACTACAAAAAAGATGAAGTGAGGCGCCTTGAGTCAGTCGTTCAGTTTGCGAACGAGAGCATCATCAGAGACATGGTGGAAGTGCTTGATGCGTTTGATCTTGCTCTTGAGACGCTCAAAGACGAATCTAAACTCGAGAGGGGAATTTTTTTGATACGGACTAAACTTGAGGACGTTGCACGCCGCTACGGCCTGGAGCGGATTGTGGTATCGGTTGGAAATCCGTTTGACCCGGCGCTTCACGATGCGATTGCGACGGTTGAGTCCGATAAACCTTCGGGAACGGTGGTTGATGAAGTTGAGCGCGGCTACACGCTGTACGGGAAACTCATCCGTGCTGCGAGAGTAAAAGTTGCAAAATGAAGGCGAATATGTCATCCGTCTTCGTTCAGACGAACTTCGGCGGATGCTCATATGTGTAGCTGAAATTAACTGATAAATTTAGACAACTATGGCAAAGATTCTCGGTATTGATTTGGGGACGACCAACTCCGCGATGGCGATCGTGGAAGGAGGGGAGCCGAAGATTTTGGAAAACGCCGAAGGGAACCGTACCACACCCTCCGTGACTGCGTTGAGTAAGTCAGGCGAGCGACTGGTCGGTCTCTTGGCAAAGCGTCAGGCGGTGGTCAATCCTCACAACACCATCTATTCGGTCAAGCGTCTTATTGGCAGAAAGTATTCGGACTCGGAAGTGCAGCGGGACAAGAAAGTATTGCCGTTTGAACTCCGTGAGAGCTCTTCGGGCGGCGTTGAGGTCAAGATGGGTGAGCAGTGGTACAAACCCGAAGAAATCTCGGCAATGGTACTCGCGAAGCTGAAGGCCGATGCGGAAAGCAAACTGGGAGAGAAAATCACCGAGGCGGTCATCACCGTCCCTGCATACTTCGACGATTCTCAGCGGCAAGCGACCAAGAATGCGGGTGAGATCGCGGGACTGACCGTGCGCCGCATCATCAACGAGCCGACCGCGGCCGCGCTTGCATACGGCTTTAACCGCCAGAAAAACGAAAAGATCGTCGTCTACGATTTCGGCGGCGGCACGTTCGACGTGTCGGTGCTTGAAGTGGGAGATGACGTGGTGGAAGTGAAGGCAACGGGCGGAGACACGCACTTGGGAGGCGACGATTTTGACGCGCACATCATAGAGCATCTTCTGGAGGAGTATAAGAAGTCGGAAGGCATTGATCTTTCCAAAGATCCGCTGGCGCTCCAACGCTTACGGGAAGCGGCCGAGAAGGCAAAACACGAGCTTTCGACGGTTGCGGAAACAGAAATCAATCTTCCTTACGTCACCTCCGATGCGGCCGGTCCCAAGCACTTTCTGGTAAAGCTGTCGCGCGCCAAACTGGAAAGCTTGGTCCAGCACTACATTGACGAATCCATCCAGCACGTTTCGCAGGTTGTCAAAGATGCGGGCATGAGCGTCAAAGACATCAACGAGGTGATTTTAGTCGGCGGTCAGACTCGGATGCCGGCGATTCAGGAAGCGGTCAAGAAACTATTCGGCAAGGAACCGCACAAAGGCATCAATCCCGACGAAGTGGTTGCGATCGGAGCGGCGGTGCAGGCGGGTATCTTTCAGGGAGACGTGAAAGACATACTGCTGCTGGATGTTATTCCGCTTTCGTTTGGCATCGAAACGCTGGGAGGAGTATTCACCCCCATGATTGAAAAGAACACCACCATTCCCACATCCAAGACGCAAATCTTTTCGACGGCTGCTGACACTCAAACCTCGGTTGAGGTGCACATTCTGCAGGGTGAGCGTCCGATGGCCGCTGACAACAAAACCCTGGGGCGCTTCATGCTTGACGGTATTCCTCCCGCGCCCCGCGGCGTACCTCAGATTGAGGTGGTTTTTGACATTGACGCCAACGGTATCCTGAACGTGTCGGCAAAGGACAAAGCGACAAGCAAAGCCCAATCGGTGCGCATTGAGGCCTCAACCCAGCTTTCCAAAGAGGAGGTGGAGCGGCTCAAGCAGGAAGCTGCAGCGCACGCCCAGGAGGATCAAAAGAAGCGTGAGCTTGCCGAAACGCGCAACAGCGCCGAGCAGGTTCTCTACCTTGCACAAAAAAGTCTCGATGAGTGGAAAGACAAAATATCCGAAGACGTGAAGAGCAGCATCAGCGCAAAGATTGACGCTCTCAAAGAAGCGCTTAAAGGGAATGATGCGGAAACGATCAAAGCGCGAGCCGCGGAGCTTTCAAGTGAGCTTCAAAAGATCGGGCAGGGGATGTATAATCAGGGGAAAG
>CAYGZT010000003.1:0-9216 GCA_964354445.1 uncultured Candidatus Saccharibacteria bacterium | reverse complement strand
TTTTTCCATTATTTTCTGGTCGATCATAACAGGGGAGATGGTACTACAAGGCGCTCACAAAATCAAGAAAATCATGAGGCGGCGGTGCTTCCACGCGAATCCGTTTCCCCGAAACATCAGAGAATTCAATCGAGCGCGCGTGCAGCATCAGGCGCAGTGCGCTGCCGGCAGCGTTTTTGCCTCCGTACAGCGTATCTCCCGCCACCGGATGGCCGACTGCATTCAGATGTACCCGTATCTGGTGCGTGCGGCCGGTCAGAGGGTGGATGTCAAGTAACGAAAATGTTTTCCCGGCGCGCTGAAACGTTTTGCACACCACAAACTCCGTCACCGCAGTCTTGACCATCTTGCCGCCGTGAACGGTTCTTCTGGTCGTCCCCGCTTTCAGACCGATGGGTTTATCGATGGTTCCTTTCCGTTGGCGCACTGTCCCGCATACGATCGCGGCATACGTCTTGGAAATCTCACCCCCGGCAAATTGGCGCTTGAGATGCTCAAACGCGCGCTGGGTGCGCGTAATCACCAACAGTCCCGACGTATCTTTATCAAGACGATGCACGATGCCCGGGCGCTGACGCGGATTGTCGCCCACCATCGCGGTTTCGGGAAAACGTTCACGAATCCACGTTGTAACAGTCAGCGTTTCGCCGCGAGCGGAAGCGTGTGTCAGAACGCCCGCCGGCTTATTGATAACGACGTAGTGCTTGTCGGAGAATACGATGGGAATATCCATGAGGCTCTCTTTTTGGTGGGCGTTGCAGGGATCGAACCTGCGACCTTTTCGATGTCAACGAAACGCTCTACCACTGAGCTAAACGCCCTCTTCTCGTTCCGGTGCGCAAGGGAGGGATCGAACCTCCGACTTCCGTCTTATCAGGACGGCGTTCTACCACTGAACTACTTGCGCTCAGGGCTCAAAAAAACAACGACTGTAATACTATACTGCGTCGCGTGACTTTTCAAGAAAACGCTGTTATGGAGCAACGGGAATTATGTTTTCCTCCTGCGGTTCTTGGGGTGTCTCCGTTCCTACTCCAAGCTGTGGGAGCGCTTCCAGGTTAAAGCGAATCTGCTGCGATTGAGAACTTGAAATAACGAGTGCCGACTCCGCTTCATTGGCTATAAAACGAACCGAACTGACGAAAACGGACAGCAACACAAGAACCAGCGCAACGCCGACGGCTCCGAATAAAATCTCCCGTTTGTTGTTTTTGAAAAAACCCGTATTGAACGACAATGCCATAGAGTTCTTACTGCGTTACAAAAAAGACCTTTCCTCCAAAGATCGCGGTGTGGCGGCCACCTTCCTGGTTTGCGATAACCTCGATAGTGCCAATCTTCATCGCATAATACTTCGACTCGAGCGCTTCAAAGAACGAAAGGATGTTTGTCAGCGATCCCGTTGCGGTTGCCGAAAAACCGATTGATCCCAATTGCTGACTCCCTTCGGGATTCTGCTCGGTCCCGAACGAAAAGTTGAGTGCAATCCCGTTGGCGCGGGCGATTTCAACAAAGTCCTTTGACAGTGCCACTAGTTGATCTTTTTGGGGGACTAGCTTCTCGACCGCTCGTGTGTAGCGGCGAGCCGTATTCCAATCGTTGACCAGTTGCGACAAATTCTGGATTGATCCGGACAGCAACATTTTTTTTCCCTGAAGCATCGTAATGACATCCGCCTTTTTCTCGATATTGAGCCGAAAGAGATAAGAAAAGCCCCCAAAAACGACGACAATGCCGCCGATGATCGCAAGTTCAACCAGTACGTGTTTTTTGAATTCCTGCACAGCTGTGATGCGTGCGCCCGAGGCGCTGTTTTGCATAATGATACCCGTCCGCTTCCTATTGTATAATACAGATGCATGGAAGACAATTTTGCGATCGCGGCTATTACACGAAATGACACGGCATATCCCGTATCGCTTGCCCAGCTTCCCGACGCGCCCGCTGCGCTGTACGTCAGAGGGAATTTCCGCCCCGCCCCGCTTGTCATTGCACTCGTTGGAACCCGTAAGGCATCGCCGGCAAGTGTCGCAACCGCTCGCCGCATCGCCGGCGAACTCGCTCGACAAGAGTGTATTATTGTCAGTGGACTCGCGCTGGGCATTGACGCGGCCGCCCACGAAGGAGCGCTCGAAGGAGGAGGTATTACGTGGGCTGTGTGCGCCACGGGTCTTGACACGATATATCCTGCGCAACACCGCGGACTCGCGCAGCGGATCCTTACGCACGACGGTTGTCTTATCTCCGAATATCCGCCCCGCACACCATCGCTGCCGTATCACTTCATCCAGCGAAACCGCATCATCAGCGCCCTCGCGCAGGCAGTGGTCATTGTTGAGGCGCCGCGTGATTCGGGAGCTCTTTCTACCGCATCGTTCGCTCAAACGTTAAAAAAACCGGTGTTGGTTCTCCCCGGACCGGCAACGGCCGATTCTTTTGCCGGCTCCCACGAACTTATCCGAAGCGGCGCTCGCCTTGTCTCCTCAGCCGCCGACATCCTTGCGGACCTGGGAGTTTCGGTACCGGATCGTCAACCATCGGCGTCGCCGGTGACACAAAACGCTTCCCAGAAAAAAATTGTCGACGCATTACGACCCGCTTCAACTCCCCTTTCGCTTGACAGCATCGCCGAGATGACTACACTATCTGCCCGTGACGTGAGCGCACATTGTGCGGCACTGGTGTTAGAAGGTATCATTGAAGAAATCGGCGGCAATAAATATCGACTCAGACGTTGACTCTATGGGAACAAAACGCGCGATACATTCCCTAATTATCGTAGAATCTCCCACCAAAGCAAAAACTATCGGCGCTTTTTTGCCAAAGGACTATCAAGTCCTTTCTTCGTACGGTCATGTGCGCGACCTTCCCAAAAGCAAGCTGGGTATTGATGTACATAATGATTTCAAGCCCGTTTATACTATTCCGCCGAAAGCAAAAGAGCATGTTGAGGCGCTCCGCGCGGCGGTCCTAAAAGCAGGGGAAGTTATTCTGGCAAGCGACGAGGACCGCGAGGGAGAAGCGATCGCGTGGCACCTGAGCCAGGTTCTTGAGCTCACAACCGACACCAATGCACAAATGGACATGCCTGCCTGCCCGCAGTCCCGAGCGAAGCTGAAGGACGAAGGCGGGAATAACACAAATAAAAAATCCAAAAAAAAATTGAGTCATTCGAGTGCATTGGCAGATTCACGTCCCACCGGCGTGAGCCGCATCGTCTTTCACGAAATCACTAAAACCGCCATTGAGGAGGCGCTCAAAAACCCTCGCGCCATAGATACGAGACTGGTTGACGCACAACAGGCGCGGCGGGTGCTTGACCGGCTTGTAGGATACGAACTCTCTCCGTTCCTCTGGCGCAAAATCCGCTACGGACTCTCGGCAGGTAGAGTGCAGAGTGTTGCGTTACGGCTCGTGGTTGAACGCGAGCGGGAGATTCAAAACTTTGTCAGAGAAGAGTATTGGTCCATTGAAGGAGTGTTTGCCAAAGAAAAAAGCAAACAGACGTTTGGGGCGCGCCTGAGCGCGATCAACAGAAAGCCGCTGAGCAAGATGGATGTCAGGGACGAGGCATCGGCGCGCGCTATCGTCAAGGACCTTTCAGACGCTTCCTACTACGTCGCTGACATTTCCAAAAAAGAAGTCTCCCGCTCTCCCGCGCCGCCCTTTACCACCTCAACGCTTCAGCAGGAAGCCGCGCGTAAACTCGGGTTCTCGGCAAAGCAAACAATGGTAAACGCCCAAAAGCTCTACGAGAACGGTTACATCACCTATATGCGCACCGACAGCGTACATCTGGCCTCGTCGGCGCTCGCTCAGGCGCATACGGTTATCGGCAACATCTTCGGAAAAAACTACCAGCTTTCCGCGCCTCGCTACTACGCTAACAAATCAAGAGGCGCCCAGGAGGCCCATGAGGCGATACGCCCCACCGACCTTTCAAAAACTCCGCAGACAGTGGGCTTGAGAGACCGCAGTCAACTGCGGCTGTATGCACTTATTTGGAAGCGGACGATTGCCTGTCAGATGCAGGCGGCACGAATGGAGCAAACAGCCGCAAATATCAACACCGGCAACGACGTATACACATTTCGCGCCACCGGACAGGTGGTGCTGTTCGACGGATTCATAAAAGTGTACACCGAAGGAAAAGATGAGCCCGAAGAAAACGGCCAAAACATTCTGCCGCCGCTTGAGAAAAATGAACGACTGACCGCCAAGTCAATAACCCCGCTGCAGCATTTCACCGAACCGCCGCCGCGCTATAACGACGCAACGCTGGTCAAAACCCTTGAATCGTACGGAATCGTGCGTCCTTCAACATACGCCCCCATACTTTCCACCATTCAGGAGCGCGACTACGTTCAGAAAATTGAAAAAAAGTACTATCCGACCGAGATTGGATTTTTGGTCAACGATATGCTGGTGGAACATTTCCCCGAAATCGTTGACATTAATTTTACTTCCCATGTTGAGGAAGAGCTCGATGAAATCGCGGAAGGCAAAATCGGGTGGACGCAGGTGTGCAGAGAATTTTATGAACCGTTCAAACAACATCTGGACGCAAAGGAGATTGCCGTAGAAAAAAACGTGCAGGTATCCGACACTCCCTGTCCGCACTGCGGACAGCCGATGCTGATTAAGTTCGGGCGCATGGGAAAGTTTCTTGCCTGCCCGCAGGAAGGAAGCAAGATAACCTTGCCCACACCCGAAGAAGCAGCGCATATCAAAACACTAGAAGAAAAAACGAGCGGTCAGCGCTGTCCGCTGTGCGATAAAGAGATGAAGATAAAGCGCGGACGGTTCGGATATTTCTTGGGATGTGTTGATTATCCGAAATGCAAAGGCATCTTGAAAATATGGAACAAGACAGGTTTCACGTGCCCGCTGTGTCTGGACACCCCGGAGCGAAAAGATAAACCGGGAGATATCGTTGAAAAGAAAGGGCGGGGACGCGGCAGACTGTTTTATGCCTGCACCCGATGGCCGGACTGCACGTTTATTATCAACAAAAAACCTGATACGGAAGCTGAATTGAAAAAACTGTACAACCAGTGGAAAGAAAAGTCATCTCAAACGACCGAGACAGAGCACAAAAGGGGTAGAGGCAGGAAAAAATCCCTTCCAAAGGAAACTCTGAAAAAAAGAAAATAAAACGAGAAACGCCGGCTTGGAGACAGCCGGCGTTGTACAAAAGCATCAAAGTGTTCTACGTCGTACGGTGGTGGTGGCGGTCGCGCAGGTCCGCTCCTCGGTTAAGTGCCCATGCCAGCGCGTCACCCGCCGTCGTTACCGCTCCGGCCGTGGCCAGGAACAGAACGGTGTAACAGAGGTGGAATGGGAACAACAGCGTCGCCAGCGTCACGTACCGCCGCCGCGATGAAAAGAACTCGAGTAGCGGGTTTACCTCATCGTCAAAGTACGACCACGGCCACAGAAAAAGAACGGTAAGATGTTCTCCCAAACCGTGCAGGTTCTCGCGGTACACAAGCTTTTCGCGGGAGAGAAAGAAGCTCCACGCCTTCCAGAACACCGCGGGCATCACTGCCCATAGACACGCGAACAGTATCATCACGACGTTCCAGAAACTCATTGTATCCTCCTCTCGCTTATATATCCGGGCAGTTCTGCCGCACAGCATAGCGCGAAATTACAATTTTGCAACCCCTTGCCGCGCACGATAACCCCTTGTACAATTTTTCTACCAAACCCAGACACACATGACCCTTGACCGTCTCACCCAGGAATATACTCAGCACTTCCCTCACGACCAGAGAGGTATAGGCACCATCGCGCAAGCGTACGAATTCGCCAAAAACGCCCACCGCGGCCAGAAACGAAAGAGTGGCGATGAGTACTTCTCTCATGTATACGAGACTGCGCTGCAACTTGCGCGCTGGCGGCTTGACTGGCAATCGGTTGCAGCAGGACTCCTGCACGACGTCATCGAGGACTGCGAAGTGAAACCTCAGACGCTTGAAAGCACGTTCGGCGGCGAGATTACCTTTCTGGTGGAAGGCGTTTCAAAACTGGGAACGCTGCGCTACCGCGGAGAAAAAGAAAGCAGGGAAAGTCTGCGCAAGATGATGCTTGCCACCAGCAAAGATCTGCGGGTGATATTCATCAAGCTTGCCGACCGTTTGCACAACGTCAAAACGCTCGGCTATCTTCCCGCACAGAAGCAAAAACGGATCGCGCTGGAAACGGTGGAGATTTACGCGCCGCTTGCGGACCGGCTGGGGATGCAGAACATCCACGGGGAGCTTAAGGACCTCGCGTTCCCCTACCTCTACCCGACCGAGTACCAATGGATTATCGAAAACGTCAGAGAATCGTACGAGGAGCGCGAACGATACCTGAGGGCAATCGAGCCCATGGTGCGCGAACATCTGGAGCGCGCCGGTATTAAGCTTGTGAATATCAACTATCGCGCCAAGCGCTACTGGAGTTTGTACAACAAACTGCTGCGGCTCGACATGAATCTCGACCAGATTTATGACCTTGTCGCCATGCGTATCGTCGTAGGAACCATCGACGAGTGTTACGGGGCGCTGGGCGTGCTTCATCAGCTCTGGCCGCCCATGCCGGGCCGCATCAAGGACTACATCGCCATGCCCAAACCGAACGGCTACCGCTCACTGCACACGACTGTCTTTTGTGTTGATAACAAGCCGACCGAATTTCAGATCCGCACGCACGACATGCACGAGGTGGCCCAGCACGGAGCCGCCGCGCACTGGTTCTATGAATCGCGCAAAGGGCACGAGTCGCCAAAAACCCGCCACACGGTCTCCCTTGCCGACACCAAAGAGGCGCTCTGGATCAAACAACTCAAGGAATGGCAGGACCAGTTCCCGGGGTCAAAAGAATTTGTCGATGCGCTCAAGGTGGATCTTTTTTCCGACCGGATCTTCGTTTTGACGCCCAAGGGCAGGGTCATTGACCTCCCGGTGGGTGCAACTCCTCTTGATTTCGCCTATCACATCCACACGGATGTCGGTAATTCCTGTATCGGCACGCGCGTCAATAACAAAATCGTCCCGATCGATGCGGTGCTCCAGTCCGGCGATATGGTGGAAATCATCATACAAAAAAACCGGAAGCCTTCTCCCGAGTGGGCACGTATCGTCAAGACCAAATACGCAAAGAAAAAAATCGAAGCTGCGCTGCGGCGTCAGAGACCCCTGCCCAAAAAAACGGAGTATCGCATTGCCGCGCAGGATCGGGTAGGACTCATCAAAGACATCTCGGCGGTTTTCTCGCGCAATCGCATCTCAATCGTTCAGATTCAATCAACCACCGGCAAAGGAGCGACGCTGACGCGCCTGACAGCGAACATCAACAATAAAGAAAAAGCTCAAGCGCTTATGTTCAAACTCAAGAAGGTGAAGGGGGTAAAGGAAATCAACTTCAAAACGGTCTGAATACCTCCGGACTCCCGCGTTTTTATGACCCACAACCCTACATATCCATCGCGTTCTTGGGTCTGATGCGCTCGGCAATTCCCATTGCCTCCTCGGGAGAGAAGAAGTGAATGATGATCTTGCCGCCGCTTCTGGAAAATTCGATTTTGACCGGAGCGCCGACCACCTCGGCAATCTCCTTCTCAATCGCTTTAAGCTGCAAATCCTGCGCGCGCAACGCCGGCTCCTGTGCCTCCTGTGTACCGGCACTACCCTGCGCCGTTTGTCCAATGCGCTGCTTGAGTTGCCGCACGCTCAAATTTTCCCCGATCAACTGCTTGAACAATTCCTGCTGCGCCGCAGGGTCCTGGACCGACAACAAAAGCCGCGCCTGGCTCTCGTTGATGGCGCCTTTTGCAAGCGCATCCTGAACTTCACCGGAAAGCGACAGCAGGCGCAGCGCATTGGCGATCGCCTCTCGGCTCTTGCCCAGCCGCTGGGCGATTTCCCGCTGCGTCATCCCAAACTCGTCGGAAAGCCGGGCGTAGGCTCTGGCCGTTTCGACGGCATTAAGGTCCTGGCGCTGGATATTCTCAACAATCGCTATTTCAAGCGTCTCAGTGCGTTTGCCGGGAGCGCGGACCATCACCGGAACCGTTGGAAGTCCCAGCATCTTTGCGGCCATCAGTCGCCGCTGCCCCGCAATCAACTGATAGGTCACTGTGGTTCCGAGCTCGGAATCTTCTTCTACTTTCGACACCACCAGCGGCTGCAGAATCCCAAACTCCCTGATGGATGCGGCAAGTTCTCTGAGTGTCTCTTCGCCAATGTTCGAGCGCGGCTGAAACGGATTGAGAATAATCTTGTCTACTTCAATAAAAAAGACCGGCTCAGATACGCGGCTGCCCTGGTCGGGAGCGGGCTCCAGAACCGGCGCTTCGCCTCCCTGGACTGTACCAGCCGGTGCTTCACCCGCCCCTTCCTTCACATCAGAAACCGCGTTGTCATCGGAGCGGTGGTGTTTTTTTGGAATCAATGACTCAAGTCCTTTGCCGAGCATGACAAAAAATTAACAATGAAATATCAGAAACCACCATGACACATCAAAACACAAAAAGCAAAGAGAGAGGTCTTTTGTCCTTCGACTCCGCTCAGGATTGCGAGATGTTACCTACCATGACATCTCTTAATTTTTCTACCGCCCCAGTCTAACCTCTCCGAAATCATTGTTCAATGCTCCCAATGCAAGATCGCCTTCTTGCCCGATAATCTCGCGCGCCAGCGCCTCGTACGCTTTGGCGCCGGGCGAAGAGGGATCATAGAGAATAATCGGTTTGCCGAAGCTCGGGGCCTCGGCAAGTGCCACGGCGCGGGGTATCTCAACAGCAAACACGCGATGCGGGAAGTACCGCCGCACATCGCGTGCCACTTCCCGCGAGAGCGTTTCGCGCCTGTTGTACATCGTCAGGAGCGCTCCCATCACGCGCACCCGCGCGCCCAAACGCGTATTAATGAGCTCGATCGTCTCGAGAAGTTGCGAGAGGCCTTCCAGACTGTAGTACTCGGTTTGAATGGGAATCAGCACTTCGTCGGCGGCGGTCAATCCGTTGACGGTCAGTAAACTTAGGCTGGGCGGAAGGTCAATCACCACATAGTGATACTGGTGCCGGAGACGGTTGATGAGCCGGCGCAGCGCAAACTCGCGGTCAGGAGTGCCGACAAGTTCCACCAGCGCTCCTGCAAGATCGGCGTTTGCGGGCATCACGTGATAATTGACGATCGGCGCCTGCTGGATGACTTCCTCGTGATACAC
>CAYGZT010000002.1:0-11346 GCA_964354445.1 uncultured Candidatus Saccharibacteria bacterium | reverse complement strand
GCTCTCCTTGCAAATTCCCGTCTCGGTGTGGTATCATCCGCAACGAGCTACACCAGTAACTTCTCCGGTATCGCTATCATCCGATATAAAATCAATCATCAGATCACCGCAGAAAAAATGCGCGTGATTGACGAAACCGGTCAGAACGTTGGCATACTCTCAAAGAGCGAAGCGCTGCAGCACGCACAGTCAAAAGGGCTTGATCTTATCGAAATTGCTCCGGGCGCGAATCCGCCGGTGGCAAGAATCATCAGCTACGACAAGTTCCGCTACCAGCAGAAAAAAGAAGAGAAGAAAAAACAGCAGAAAGGGTTGGAACTCAAACAAGTACGTCTCTCGGCGCGTTCGGCGGACAATGATCTTGCCATCAAAGCGAAGAAAGTGAATGAATTCCTCGAAAAGGGGCATGTGGTGGAGATCTTTCTGCGCCTGCGCGGACGAGAAAAGTACAACAAAGAATGGGCGACGGAGCGTCTCCGCCACTTCACCGCTATTATCGGTGACACCTATCGCGTCCTCTCGCCCCAAACGTTCTCGATGCAGGGAATCATCATGCAGATCACAAAAAAACAGTGAGCATGAAAAAATCCATCAGGACCAGAATTAAAATCACCGGGCGCGGTAAAATCTTGCGCCGGAAAATGGGACAGTGTCATTTTCGCGCAAAGAGAAGCTCCACGCAGTTGCGCCGTAAGGCCGGACATGTGCAGTTTCCAAAATCCCTTACGTCCCGCATCACCAAGCGCCCCTCATCGCTGTAGTTATTGAATCATCTCACTGCAGATAAACCGTTCCAGTTTTTCACTTTTAACCTTCAACGTATTACTTTTTACTCAATATGAGTCGTGTTAAACGAGGTACCACTGCCATAAAGCGCCGCCGGAAAACTCTAAAGTACACCAAGGGGTTCCGCTGGGACAGAAAATCAAAAGAACGCGCCGCTCGCGAAGCCCTGCTGCACGCGTGGACTTATGCCTACCGCGGCCGAAAAGAAAAAAAGCGCACTTTCAGAGCACTCTGGCAGGTACAGCTCAATGCCGCTCTGCGTCAGCAAGGTGTTACATACTCTGCATTCATCGCTGCACTAAAAAAGAAAGGGATTGTGCTTGACCGTAAAGTTCTTGCCGCGCTCGCGCAGAGTCATCCTCAGGCGTTCAACGCGGTGATTGACGCCGCGGATATTTCCAAAATCACTCGACGCTAATTTTTCTGCCGCGCCAGCGTCTCTCTGCCGGGGTGCAGGGAGTTTTTTGACAACACCCGATGTCGCGCAAGAAGGTTATGCACTTTTCGGATAACTTTGTGATTCTCGCTGTGCCGCGGGCTGACAAAGATCTGCAGCGCTTCACGGTACGTCACCCACGCATATCCGTAATGTTCTTCGCGGCCGCCGATGTCTGACAGTTTCACGTCACGTCTTGTTGTCTCGGCAAGATAAAAAATGACTGTTTTCCTGACTTTCTTGCCCTGCCGCCGAAACGTCCAGTGCTCAAACGTCTTGAAAAAATGTACGAACCGCAGATGAGTCCGCCCGATCCCCGTTTCCTCGTACGTTTCGCGCAGAGCGGCTTCAAAACTCCTCTCTTCTTTCTCGATCTTTCCTTTTGGAAAATTCCAGTACCCGCGCCCGTGGTACAACACAAGGTAGCGCGGTCCTTCTCTGGTACGACGAAATACAATCACGCCCGATGACACCTCCCGTTCCGATTGTTGCCCGCTATTTTCCTGCTTCACACATTGACATGACGGTACTACTGCTTTT
This sequence comes from uncultured Candidatus Saccharibacteria bacterium, assembly GCA_964354445.1. Taxonomy (GTDB): domain Bacteria; phylum Patescibacteriota; class Minisyncoccia; order UBA6257; family JAGOQP01; genus CAYGZT01. The sequence goes on along the minus strand of CAYGZT010000002.1, from coordinate 9,584 downwards.
CGATCTCTTCAAAAACAAATTCGCCGCCGCGAACTTCAACCCGAAACGTCTCGCCCCTGACCGCTTCCTGGGAAAGAATCATTTTGGACAGCACCGCTTTGATGTAGTCGTCAATGGCGCGTGCAATGGGGCGCGCACCGAACGCCTGGTCGTATCCCAGTTCCGCGATCTTGTGCACCGCCGATTCGTCAAACGTTACATCAACTCCTTGAGCTTCCATGACGGTTTTGGCAAGCGCGCCGAGTTTGAGGCGGGCAATCTCAATAATGTGCTCGAGTAAAAGCGGTCTGAAAATCACGATATCCGAGAAGCGGTTCAAAAGCTCCGGTTTGAAGTATGAGGTCAATTTCGTTTTGATTCCCTGCATCAACTCTTCGACGGATTTTTTGGCGCGAATCTGCTCCTGGATATACACCGACTCGGCGTTCGAGGTTGCAATCACGATGGTGTTTTGAAAATCAACCACCCGACCCAAGCTGTCGGTGAGCCGACCTTCATCAAGCACCTGCAAAAACAGGTTGAGGATGTCCGGATGCGCTTTTTCAAATTCATCCAAAAGAATCAAACTGTAGGGCTGCTGGATAATCGCCTCCGTCAGGGCACCGGCGATCGAGCCGTCGGGAGAGCCGATGAACCGCACGATGCTGTCTTTCTGCTGGTACTCGGACATGTCAAAACGCACCATGAACTTCTCCGACCCGAACTGAATATCGGCAAGAATCTTGGACAGTTCGGTTTTTCCCACGCCGGTGGGACCGACGAATAGAAACGACGCAATGGGTCCTCCTTTGGCCGCAAGACCGCTGCGGTAGGAACGGAGCGCTTCCGCAACCGCCCGGACCGCCGGTTCCTGGTTGATATAGCGGTGATGGATAACATCCTCAAGGTTGAGCAGTTTCTGCGCTTCCTCTTTTGAGGTTTTGTGAATGGGTACGTTAACTTTTTGCTCAACCAATGCGGTGATAAAATCGCCGTCGATGCGCTTGAGGTTGCGCTGAGTGGCTTGGGCAAGCGCTTCCCTGAGAAGATCCTGGGCGCTGGAAGGCAGCGGCTTGGCGCGAAGGTATTTTGCCGCCAATGTCACCGACTGCTTGATTGCCGAGAAACTGACCGCAACTTTATAAAACCGTTCCATAATGACGGCATCGTATGTCAGAAGCGTTGTGGCTTCCTCGGGTCCTATTTCGCTCATCCGCACCACCTCAAACGAGCCGAAGAAGTCGCTTCTGGTTTCAATATATTCCTTGAACTCGCGCGGGAAAGTGGTGCCGATGACCGGAAATGAGCTGTTTTTGAGTACCGGCATCAGCATATCGGAAAGCTCAATACCGCCGCGCACCTGCGAGGTGCGGGCGAGGTTGTGGATTTCAGGGATGTAGAGAACGATGTTCCCCGCCCGAAGAATTTCGGTAATGACTTTTTCAAAACGCGCGGACATTTCGTCATAGGATGCGCCCGCAATCAGATCTCCCACCGACAGCGCAACCAGCCGCCGGTCAAACAGAGGACCGGGCACATGGTCGGAAACGATGTTAAACGCAAGGTGCTGCACCAGCGATTCTTTCCCTACTCCCGCTTCTCCCACCAGCATGACGTTGCGATCGGTACCGGGCTTGGCAAGCTCGGTTATCATGCGTTCGTACTCCTCCTCATGGCCGATCAAAAAACCCGTTTGTCCGGCACGCGCACAGTCGGTGAGGTCGCGCGAGAAGCGGTCAAGGGTGGGGGTGGGACGCGACGTAAACGTGCGGTTTACCCGGTGGGACTGCACGCGCGCCATGGAAAGTGCAAACCCACCCGTCGCGGGAGGAATCTTGAAACGGCGGGAGTATACGAAGTGGGAAAACACGATGGCGTTATCGATGTCCTGAGGTTGAATAGAAAATTGGTCAAGGATTTTTGACACCGCGGCGTCTTGCATAAAACCGGCTGCCGCAAACACCGTCTCGGCATCAATGGTCTGGCGCGAATGAAATCGCGCCAAAAGCGCCGCACGCTCCAGAAGTGCATGGATTGTCTCCAGCGCCTCTTTGTGAGTAAGCGGCGCAGCCGCCTTGGCTGATTTTTCATACGCATCTTCAAGCCTGCTCTCAAAATCCTTCACGGAAACATCAAGCCGTTCCAGTGAGCGTGCCAAAGGCGTTTTGTCAACAAGTATACGCATGACTGCAAGATATGGATTGCCGCCAAAGTGATGTGTTTTTTCAATCGCCTGTCCGCATATCTGGATTACGTCGGTATCCGCACAGAGCGCGAGGTTGTCGCCGGGTACATGCGACGCAAACAACTGGCGCACCGAGTAGGGCGCGCGCCGCGCGTGCAGGAGGTAATCGGCAGCCATCAGCGCCACCAGGACTCCCAACCATCGCAGTGACGGAAGGTCCGAGATAAATAACGAAACCATGAGACCCGCTATCACAATAAGAAATGTGTACGACACCACCCGCGCAAACGAGCGCGACACCGAGTCCATGAGAAGCAGGGGATGCTTCAGCGAAAACTCGGCAGGAGAAGATGCGTGAGTATTCATAAAAAATTAAAATCCAAGCGATTTGAGAATCAAAACGGGCGGTATGAGCGTCCACGCAACGTAAAGAGTAATGCCCGCCAGAACAACAACTCCGTAGAGCACCAGTCCCACAGTAATGCGCGCAAATCTGACCACAAATCCTACCGCATACCCGAACACGTTGTATTCCTGATACAGCGGTTGAAAGAGAAAATACAGATTGGCGCGGACGGCAAGCGCACGCTCAAGGCGCCGCACAATTCCCAAAACTTTCCCGTACATCAGAAAGTAGCCGTTCCAGTACCAGCGCTTGAAAAAGAAAAAGATGCTTAACAGGAGATTGCGGACAAGAAACACGAGCACCATAGAGTACTATCATTATATCAGAAAAGGATTGTGCCGCGGCAAAAAAAACGACCACCCCGGCTCGCGGTGTCTATCAGCGGTGACTGCATAAACTACGACGCGTGCTCCCGGAGTATCGTGTCGTAGATGTTCAGAACCGCCTTAACGCCATCACCGATGGCAGGATTGATTTGATTATACAGTCCGTCGGTAATGTCTCCCGCAGCCCAGATACGAGAGTGCGAGGTTTTAAACGTTTTGTGGTCAACGATAATTCTGCCGCGTTCATCAAACGCCACCAAACCCTTCACCAGATTGCTGTTGGGCGTCATCCCAACGGCAACAAACACGCCCGACACGTCAAGAGTGTGCTCTTCACCGGTCCCGCGGTCCTGGTACACAAGCGTGTTGACAAAAGCATCGCCGCGGATTTCTTTCACCTGCACGCTGGTAGAGACGTGAACTTTGGATTCGCGCAAGAGTCGTTCCTGATACACAGGGTCGCCCCGCAGTGCGTCCAGATATTCCAGAACGTAAATGTCGGTCGCATACGGTAAAAGGTCAATAGCGGCTTCAAGACCGCTGTTCCCGCCTCCGATGACCGCAGCGGGTTTTCCTTTCATCAGCGGCGCGTCGCAGATGGAGCAAAAAAATACTCCTTTTCCTTCATACGCATCCTCGCCAGGAACGTTGAGCCGTTGATAGTGGCTTCCAGCGGCAATCAAAAGCTTGCGCCCTTGCACGACAGTGCCGTCATCCAACTCGACGTCAAATGCTTCGCCTCCCTCGCGGATTGCGCGTATGGTTTTTCCCGTTTTGATGTCAAGAGTTTCTTGCGCACGCAGGTGTTCCTCAAGCATCCGTGCAAAATCGGCCCCGGACACCGGCGCGACGCCGATCCAATTCTCAATAGCATTCGAGTTGACCGACTGACCGCCGAAATCTTTGGTGATCAGTGCCGTATTGATTTTTTTGCGGGCGGCATACACGCCGGCCGCAACGCCGGCGGGACCGCCTCCGACGATAACAAGTTCGTACATAACACGTTATTGCTTCCGGTCGTGCTCGCTCTCCTGGTGGACCACGTGTGAAAGATCGACGGTGCGCAAGAAATAGAGCATGAGCGTGATAACAATCGCTGCCACGACCGCAAACCAAACCAGCCCAACTCCTACAAGCGCGCCGACCGAAGCGGAAGTCCACACTAGTGCCGCCGTCGTAAGGCCGCGGACTTTTTCTTCGGTCTTGATAATGATGCCGGCGCCCAAGAATCCGACTCCCACCACAATATTCGAGATCACTCGCGAGAAATCAGTCGCCACCGCAATACCGGAGTCCCCGGCAGGGACAATTAGAAACGGCAGTACGATGGAAAGAATGGAAAAGATGGCGGCGCCGCCCGACACAAGCATCAGGGTGCGCACGCCAGCTTCTTTGCCTGCCGTCTCGCGCTCAAACCCCATCAACGCTCCCAGTGCCAGCGCAACAAGGAAGCGAACGATCATTTCCTCAAACGAAAGCATAATGACAACGATTGTTACTGCTCCTCAATACCAAGAAGATTTGCGAGGTGAGACCGATCAAACCCGACTATGATCGCGCCGTCGACGTCAATTACCGGCACACTCATCTGCCCCGACTTTTTAACCATATCGGCAAGCGCTTCATCGTCATATTCCACGTTCACCTCGCGGTAGGAAATATGATGTTTGTCAAAATATGACTTGGCTATTTTGCAGTACGGGCAGTACGTTGTCGTGTAGACCGTCACCATACCATCTATCATACCGCACGATGTTCTATCTTCACAATACAAAAACGATGACGATGCGCCAGCGCACGCCACACCGTACCCGACACAACCCCGTGATGCAAGCCAATGCCTGAGCGCACCTCTTTATGGAGAGAGAGAAATAACCTATACTGGAAACAATGGTTATCCGAATCCGGCAGGTTGTTATTCTTGTCGGGGATATTGCGCTGCTGTACGCGGCGCTGATGCTCACCTTGGTCATCCGCTACTCGGCGGACCGCTTTGCGACCGTGTGGCCACACCACCGCCTGCCTTTTTCGCTCATTTTTGTGGTGTGGCTCGCGGTGCTCTATCTCAACGACATGTATAAGTGGCGGTCGCTGACCTTCACGCCCGCCACGGTGCAACGATTTTTGCTTTCCATCACCACTAGCTTGGGCATTTCAATGGTGTTGTTCTACCTTTTTGGACCGTTTTTCCAGCTTACGCCAAAAACGAATTTAGTTATCTTCTCGGCTGTTTTTGGCATTCTCGATTTCGCATGGAGGATAAGTGCAGGAATGGTTTTCGGGTCGCGGGGTCTTCAGAACCGGGTGTTAATTATCGGTGCGTCGCCAGCCGTCAACGAACTCAAAAGTCACCTTCTGGAGAATAAACACATCGGCTACCGCATCCAAGAACATCTGCCCGCCCCGCCGCAGTCGCAGGCAAGCAAGGAGCTCGCGCAAACAATCGCCGCAAATAAAATCGATACAATTGTCCTGCAGTCGCATTTCAAAAAAGACCCCGTTTTCACGCAGGCGCTGTACCGTCTCCTGCCGCTCAACATAGCGATTGTAGACATGGTTACGTTCTACGAAGCCGTGTTCCAAAAAATCCCCCTCAACGAACTCGACGAGGGATGGTTTATCGAAAACGTCCTGCTGCGCCGCCGTTTCTACGACGTCGTCAAGCGCCTTTTTGACATCACTATGGGAGTGGCGGCAGGAGTTATCTTGTTTGTGCCTTCGCTGGTCATTGCACTTGCCATCAAAATCTTTTCGCCCGGCCCTGCCATTTACAAACAGCAACGCATGGGAAAGAACGAGGCGCCTTTTGTGCTATACAAGTTCCGAACGATGCGCGCCGACGGAGTCGGAGAGCTATGGACAAATCCCAAAGACAACCGACTCACCGGTGTCGGAAGAGTGCTGCGTTTCACGCATTTGGATGAAGTGCCGCAGCTTATCAACATCATCAAGGGAGACATTTCACTCGTGGGACCACGCCCCGAGCGAGTGGAGCTTGCAGCTCATTACCGGCAGCTTCCGTATTATGAAATCCGCCACATTATCAAACCGGGCTTGACCGGATGGGCGCAGGTGAACTACCGCCCCAGCGCATCGCTGGAAGAAGCGCACGAAAAACTCCAGTATGACATGTTTTACATCAAAAACCGCTCACTGGCCTTGGATCTTCTGGTTGTGCTCAAAACTGCCCGGATGTTTCTGGCAAGTCACTACTAAACGCGGTAGCATAAGAACTCTATGATTGCAAAGATCCGTTCCTTTTTATTTGAAAACAAAACGGCGCGCCAAACGGTTACCAAAAACACGTTCTGGCTTGCAGTCAGCCAGCTCGGCAGCAGGCTCATTCGCGCTGCTATTATCATCTACGCAGCGAGAATACTCGGAGCTTCAGAATACGGTGTTTTCTCTTACACGTTAGGACTTGCAGGGTTCTTTACCCTTTTTGCAGACATTGGAATCATACAGCTCCTTACTAGAGAAACCGCTAGCCATCCCGAAAACCGCCAAACATACTTTACAAACAGCTTCTGGCTCAAAAGTCTCCTTCTTCTTTTCACTGTCTTGCTCGTTGTCTTCGTAGCGCCTCATTTTTCCAACATCCAAGAGGCCGCTGCTCTTATTCCTCTTGTAGCACTTCTGGTGATATTCGACGGCGTTCGAGAGTTTTCCATCGGATACCTCAGAGGATTGGAGAAGATGGAGTGGGAAGCGCTTATTGTTACGTTTATGAATGTTGCGATTGCCGTGGCGGGTTTTATCATACTGCAGTTCTCCGCTTCAGCACATGCTCTCTTCTATGCCTACATCACCAGTGTTGGTACTGCCGCTCTTCTCTCCGCTATTATCCTCCGCAAGCAATTCATCCAGATCTTCAAGAGCGTCGACGTCCAACTTATGAAAAAAATAGCTGCATCTGCCTGGCCAATCGCTTTTGCCGGAATGCTCGGGATTTTCATGCTCAATACCGACATAATCATGCTCGGATGGTGGAGAAGCGCTCAGGAAATCGGCTATTACTCTGCCGGCCAGCGTATCGTGCAGGTGCTCTATACGATACCGGCACTTTTTGCGAGCGGTATTTTCCCTATCCTTTCACGCTTCATCACCCGAGGTGAGCAAGAAAGGGAAAGGGAGCTTAACGAAAAGTCATTTTCATTCGCGTATATGGTAGCTATTCCTCTAGTAACCGGGGGTATCATACTTGCGCGTCCCATTATTGAGTTGGTGTTCGGAGCCGAATATCTCCCTACTGTTCCTGCATTTCAAATCCTCATTGCAACATTGCTCATAACATTCCCCACTATCCTACTTTCTAATCTTGTTATTGCACATAACCAGCAGCGTCGAACGTTTTGGTTTATGGGAGTGGGGTCACTGGGAAACGTTTTTTTCAACGCGCTGCTTATTCCTCCGTTCGGTATTATAGGCTCGTCTGTTGCTACCATCGGAGCACAGCTTCTAAACACCACGCTTATCTGGCGTTATATGAAAAGAGTTATTCAGTTTTCTGTTCTGCCGCGACTTCTAAAAATCATCGCCGCTTCCGCTTTGATGGGAGCATTTAGCCTCTTGGCAAACGCGCTCGGTGTTCATGTTCTTATCACTATTGCTCTTTCTGCAATTTTATACTTTGCCGTATTGTGGGTAGCAAAAGATAAGACATTCTCCGAAGCGAAAAGTATTGTACCGCTCCTTAATCGGCTCTAGAGAAACCGGCTCGGCGATGCACGTGCTAATCAACGTTTGATAAGTTGTATAAGTTTCGAGAACGGTTTTGCAAGAACATCCCACCAGTGAACGGGAAGGTTGTTTATCTTCCATGCACGATACGACTCCGCATTCGCGTGAAAGATGACTATCGGCGACCAAAAGTTGCTCACGCCTCCTGTTCTCATTTTTACAAACACCTGCGCAACATACGCACTATGCACTTTATATCTCTCCAGCAGGCGTAGCATTAACTCATAGTCGGCAGCAATTTTGAAGCTGGTATTGAACGTCCCATATTGCTTATATACTCTCCGCCGTACAAAAAATGTAGGGTGGGGAGGATGCCAACCGCTTTTGAATTTCCCAGGAGCATATTCCGAAGATCTCCAATACCGCACGACCTTGCTGGGGTCGTGGGACGATACATATTCCAAATTCCCCCAACAGACACCGGCGCCAGTTTGTTCCATCACACGCACAACGTTCTCGATGACATCAGGATAAGCGTAAAAATCATCGGCGTTCAACGTCCCGATGATGTCACCGCTCGCTCGTGCAATTCCCTTGTTCATCGCATCGTATAGACCTTTGTCGGGCTCGGAAACAACAACGGCGACTTTCTCTCTGTATCGCTCAATAACATCCAGCGTGCCGTCAGTTGAACCTCCGTCAATAATGATGTGTTCAATGTTCGGATACGTTTGCGAAAGCACGCTCTTGATTGTGTTTTCAATCGTTGCGGCGCTGTTATAGCAGACAGTGATGATGGAAACCTTCATGATGGTCTCTACAAACTACGAATTTCTTACGAACGTACAAAAGGTAACTTCAAGGCTTCGTATTTTCGTACTATTTCGTATTTCGTAGAATTATATAGTTTCCCAAAACCAGAACATCCATTTTGGTACGCAAGAAACAGTCAACTGCTTCCTCCGGACGGTTGACGATCGGTTCATTCTCATTAAAAGACGTATTGAGCACAATCGGCACGCCGGTAATGTCGCCGAACGCTTTGATAAGTTTGTAGTACAGGGGATTTGACTCTTTTGAAACGGTCTGAAGACGTCCGGTGCCGTCGGCATGGGTTATGGCGGGAATAACGCTGCGCTTTTCGGGTTTTATCACATACACCTTTTCCATAAAGGGAACGGGGTGTGTTTCTTGTCCGCCAGAGGCGGATCCGCCCCAGACGGAAAAATACTCCCCCACAACCTCCTCAAGCACCGAGGGTGCAAACGGCCTGAACAACTCTCGCTTTTTGATCTTCAAATTTAAAATCTCCTTCGTGTCCTTACGGCATGGATTGGCAAGAATGCTTCGGTTCCCCAGCGCACGCGGTCCCCACTCGGTTCTTTCCTGAAACCATCCCACGATGTTGCCGTCGGCAATCAACCGCGCAGTCTGTTTAATCAACTCTCCTTCATTAAGCTTCTGGGTACAAAAATCTTTCGTACTTTCGTATAATTTCGTATTTCGTAGCGAGGATTCTATTGCAGCCTCATTGTATTCCGGTCCCCAGAACGGCGAGTCCATCACAAATCCCCTTTCTCTGCCCAAAACCTGGTTCCACACGTGAAACGCGGCACCGATGGCGATGCCGGCATCATGACCGGCCGGCGGTATATAAACATTCTTAAAAGAGGAGCTGGCGTATATCTTGCCGTTTGCCAAGCTGTTCTGAGCGCAACCGCCCACCAGACACAAATTCTCGCTTCCCGTTCTCTGGGTAAGTCGGTCCAAGAGGTGAAAAAATACCTCCTCGTACCGCGCCTGAATTGAAGCGGCGATGTCTTCGTGGCGTTTTTCCAACGGCTCGTCTTTTTCTCGCGCCGGACCAAGGATTTCCTCCAGTTTCTTTGAAAACATCCTGGAAATAACCGGCTCTCCCCCATCCCACGTCATTGAAACTTTGCCCTTTTGGTGAATGAAGTAGTCGAGGTTCAACTCAAACAAGCCGTCATTTTTTGTCTTTACGATA
>CAYGZT010000001.1:0-20037 GCA_964354445.1 uncultured Candidatus Saccharibacteria bacterium | reverse complement strand
CAACGCCGACGCTGAACGTCTGCAGACCATTGCCGCGCCGCACCAGCCGGTCGTTAAGATACCAGCGCACTTCGCGATTGGAGAGGCTAATAACTTTTCCAAAATCAGCTTTGTTCTGGCTCACCAGCTCAAACGACGCGATGACGGCACCTTCATTGGTAGGAAACGACTTCCCTTCAAACCACACCGGAACCGTATTCTTCGCTTCCCACGACATCAAAAATTGCGGTTCGACCGCCCACACTGCCTGCCCGAGCGCCAGCACCACAAGCGCAATCACCCATCCATACAAAGTTTTATGTGTTGAATGCCTCATTATCGCTGTATATATAGTAAGTATACCACAAGCTCTGTTCATCCCCTGCCCTTGGTGAGCGCCTTCTGTGCAATTTTCCCCGCAACACCGGCCTTCTCAAACACTTTCGGATGGTTCACCGCAATAATCGTCAGAATAATGGCAGTAGTGCGGATTGGCAGCACGTCAAGAACAGGAATCAGTTCAATACCCTGCGCGATTGCGTTCTTTCCAAGATGCGAGGTGCCTTTGAGCCAGAGATACATAACTGTCGCGGGACCGACGCCAAAATCAACAAGAAGTCCGATAACGATGCCAACGCCCGTCAGGTCCAGCAGTTCAAGCGCATCCGCCGCACCGCACAAGGAAACCAGAAAGATTATCTCAATAAAATCAAACCGCGGACCTGTCTGTTCAAGAGTTACGCTCTCGTCCAACTCCTCTTCCCCTTCTTCGCCAAGCTCCTCGGCACCGCTTTCATCAACCTCACCGCTTGTTTCTACAAACAACTGCTCGTCGCCGCGCTCCTCGGATACAGCCCCTTCTCCATTTCCGGTTGTTGTCTGCTCATCAGTCACAAAAAGATGGGGGCAGAAAATTAAACCAGCGGCGGTTCCTCTCCCAGGAGCTGCTGGGGTTTGGTGGTGATGATTTTGTCTTCAAAGTACGACGCCACAACCTGAATCGCCACATGCTTGAGGCCCGCGAAGAACAATCCCTGCCCCACGCCCGATTCCAGAAGCAGGTTCTTTTCCGCTTCGGTGAGGCCAAACGTCTTTGCTACATTGTCGATGGTTGACGGCGCCTGTTTGAGCAAAAGCTGCAGCGACGAGTTGGTAATCACGGGTTTTCCATAGGGAGAGTTCAAGAAATCGTCCACTTCTTGCGTGATGGTGGTGATGCCCAGGTAGTACTTGCGGCCCCGTTTGACCATGCCAAAGAGGAACGCCGCTCCCTCGGGGTATTTCATAATCACCCACGCCTCGTCGATGACCATGATGCGGCGCTTGAGGCGCGCCCGAATCAAATTCCAGATGAAATTCAGAATCACGTACATCGCAACCGGCCGCAGTTCATCTTCAAGATCCCGCATAGAGAACACAATCAGACGGTTGTTGATATCGATGTTGGTTTTCTGGTTCACAAAGCCCGAGTAGGTGCCTTGCGTGAACTTGTAGAGCCGGTCTCCTAGTGAACGGCCGCCTTCCATATTGCGAAGTACCGTCTCAAGATCCGAGAGCATCGGCGCTTCCATTTCCAGAAAGTGCGGATTCTGCGGCGTGATGTCGCGCGACGCATAGGTTTCCACAATTGCACGGTCCAAGAGCGCTTCTTCCTCAACCGTCATGTCGCCCAGCATGATTTTCAAAAGCCCCGTGAGGGTCAGGATGTGCGATTTGAAGGTATCGGCAGCGTCCTCGCCTTCGGGTACTACCGGAATATCAAAAGGATTGATGTGCTGGTCAGAGGCAAGCGAAATCTTGAAGTACGTTCCGCCCACCGTATCGCAGAGGTTCTTGTACTCGTTTTCCGGGTCAATTACCAGCACTTCCGTACCTCCCATCAGAGTACGCAGAATTTCAAGTTTGGTTGCATATGATTTCCCGGAACCTGACTTTGCGAATACCACCTGGTGGGCGTTTTCAAGTGAGAAGCGGTCGAAAATAATCAGTGTGTTGTTATGCAGATTCACGCCGTACAAAATTCCCTCATCGGACGTCAGGTCCGTCGATACGAACGGGAAGAACGACGACACCGGTCCGGAGTTAAGGGGGGTGCGGATCGCCAGCTTGTCCTGTCCCAGCGGCAACGTCGAGGTGAACCCTTCAATCTGCTGGAAGATTGCCGGCTTGAGGTAAATGAGCTTGCTTTCAAAAAGATTATTGAGGGTCTCCTCGAGCTCGTTAAGTTTCTCGACGGTATCGGCGTAGATGGTGATGTAGACGGCGGTATCGAACAGTCGCTCGCGCGCCTGCTGCAAGTTGTCGCGCAACGCTTCGATGTCCGCAAAGGCAGTTTCAAGCATCGGGTCGCGCACCAGTCCTTTGCCTTCCCGTTCGAGAAGTTCCGCCTCAACCTGCGCCGCTTTTTTGCGCAGACCCCGCAACGCCAGCGCCGTGCTGACCGGATGCACAAAAATCGATACATCAAAAAGTTTCGCCAGGTTGATAATGGGAGAGAACCAGCCGCCGGAAAGGTAGCGAGGATAAGAAAGCACAAAGAGGGTCTTGGCCAGCTTGTTTCCGATTTTGATATAGTTTTGGCTCACTTCAAACGCAGCCGGCGCAATGATGTTGCGGATATCTTCCTTGCCTCCACCCTCGTATGCTTTTGGAGCGCGAACTTGCTCAGCCATAGTGAATGCTACTTCTGCTGCGGCGCAGCAGTTCCCTGACCTTCCAGTTTCAGTTCCCGCTCGACTGTTTCGGGGTTATAGAGGTTATAGAAAAGCTCCATCAGTTCCTGGTCATTGAGTGTGACGGCTCGCAATCCGATGCGCTCAAATCCACCCAAAATTTGGTCGATGCGCTGGCGAAGCTGCACTATTTTCTGCTCAAACGTTTCCTGTTGAGCCGCCGTCTGGGCGGCTTGCTGTTTCTTCTTGCCGAACGACAGTATGCTCCCCACACCCTTTCTGACCTGACCCATGCCGCCCGCCTCGTAAGGCACCACAACAAAGAAATGCTTGGTCATAATCTCGTTATCTTTCACAAACCCCTTTATGAATTGGATGTACTCGTCTATTTGATTGCGTAACAGCTCGGTGGGTTCTTTTTCGCGTATGTCCTGCATCTTCTTGAGATAGCGGTCGATGTTGAGTTTGCGCGAGTGCACCACAATCTGCACGGAAAAATCCAGCATATTGAGAAAATCCTGGTACGCGGCGGTGATAACATCCTGCTCGCTCTCGGATTTGAGCTCAAAGTTGACGCCGGCAACCATAATCACCGCACGCAAGCCGCCGCTCTTGAGCACTATCACACCGTCCTTAACCTCTTGCACCTCGACAAACTGTTGGGTCGAGTGTGTCTGTTCGGTTACTTTCTCAGCCATAGAATCAGAATATCAAAACGTTAGCGTTTTTATCGATAATCAATGCGGCGTGCGACATCTTTCTCTCCCGTCAGGCGCCGAAATACCTGGTACTGTTCCTGGATTTCTCCTACAGAGCGTTGCGGAAGAACTTTCTCGCGCTGGGGAAGCGGGTTCTTGGTCGTCGTGATGTCCTGCCATAATTTGCCGACGCTTGAAATGCCAACCAACGCCATCTGGAGCGCCCCGCGGCGTGCCTCGGCACGCTGCGGCAGAGGAATCGCCACCACTTCCTCAATAATCGGACGCTGCCATAAGTACAGTTTCGGCTGCCAGTAATACCTGAGCGCAAGAAGCGTAACGACAAAAAAGGGCCTGCCGCCAATTTTAATGAACGCGAATGCGATACCCAGCGGTACCAGTATCACCGTCATCGCAACCCACAACGGGAACGATAACACGAAGTACAGAAAAAACGACATAAGCGCCGGTCCTCCGACAAACGCAAACTGCTTGAGGGTGAGCGGGCCGACGATCTTGCTCTCAATGTCGATGTTTTGAGGAACTTGAAACTGCATGAAGTATCATTTCTTGAACGTCATCTTTGAGAGGTCTATCACGTCGTTGCCTCCTTCCTTCGCTTTCACGTCGGCAGGAGAGGTCGGCCCCAGTGCCTGCTCCGCTTGTACCATCTGCCCCGCCTGTGGCGCAGCGGGTGGAGACGGAACATGCGGCCTGGATAGGTCGGTCTTAAGCGTGCTGTAGTGAACCGTCTTGGGCTGTTCTCCGAACTGCTTTATCCCAACCGGAATGTTCTGCCCTGCTTGTGGAGAAGAGGGCGGAGTGGGTTTGATAGTAGAAGAAGGAGCACCGGGCGCTGTCGGGATTTCCACAGTGACGCGCGACACAACATCTTCTTTTCTGGGACCGACTGATTTGAACGCACCGGAAAATCCCCCAAATGACATCTGTTTGAAGCGGGTTTCCGGTTTCGTTTCCGACACCGACTGAAACGTTTCGTGTCTGTGAAGAATCACCGGTCCTTGATCGAGTGGCTCGGCCGGTTTAGAAACTGCCGGAGCGGGCGGAGAAACAGGAGGAGTGGGCTTTCTTTCTTCAACCACTCTAATAGGAGCTGCGCCGGGAATAGTGATGGTGTCCCGCTTCAGATCAACAGTCCCCGGCTCCTGCGAACGCAAGACCACTTGCCCGATGATCGGCACCGGCGATGAAACCTGCGACGACTCAACGACGCCAAGTTTGTGTCTGAGAAAGTTTTCCTCGATGTCGCGGCGTACGGGCGCAAAGATTTTCTTGTCAATTTCCTGATACAACTCAAGCGCAAGACGCGCGTCAAGCGACAGCGTATCCTTTGTTTCTTTGTAGAAATCCTCCACGTGCATGAACCCAAGCAGCGTCCCGCGCACCAGCCGTCCCAGCATGCGCCGACGATCCTCGTTCAAGTGCATACTTTGCGCCAGCGCATCCAGTGCGTCAATGTCCACGGGGTCGCAGACGGCATCACGTAAAACCTGGGAAATTTCATCCCATCGCTGAAGCACTTGTTGTGGAGAAACGACGTACATAGAAATCCGTTATGTTGTCTTGGGCGCTACTGCCGGCCCAGGAGATGGTGCCGGAACTGAAGTGGCAGGTGGGGGGCCAGCATACGCAGCGCCGATAACTCCATCCAAAACGCTGTCCTTCAACCGTTTTGCAAGACGCAAGGTAGCTTTGTCTTTAGAAAGCCCAAGTGTGTTGATCAGATCGGAATAATCACTAGTATTTCTCCCTTTATCTAAGGCGCTTTGGAGTTCATTACCGAACACCTCAAGCAGTTCCGAGTCGCTCTGCCGCACGAGGGTTTCGATGTAGTTGTGCATCTTCTCTCCCTCAACGCCTGCAAAAGCACGATAGAATTTCCTCCCGGACGAGTCCCCGACAACCTCATTGGCAAATAGCTGCTGATACCGCGCGTCGCCATCACTGGTCGGCGCACGACCAAGAACGACCTTACCCAGAGTTCTCCATTCTTTATCCTTGAGCCGTTTTGAAAAGCTTTCTTGTGCTACCTTAAGTCTCTCGAGAATCGTGCGTCTTAAGTTCTCGTCGGTGGTAGAATTGAATTCGTCTATCGCATCCTGAGTTTCCTTTGTTTTCCCAATAACATTCTCAACCGTTTCAAAATCCTTCGCTTTCCCAAATCTTACAAACTGTTCCTTCAGCTTCAAAACCTCCCGATCGCCGCCAAGGCGCTGAATTGTATCGTCGTCAAGCCACTCCTTCTCGGCAAGCATTGACATCACCACATTGCGCTCAGGACCAGTGAGCGTACCGGATACTCTCCTGAGCCGCCCTTTGTCATAGGAGCTATATTTCCTCTTTGCGTCTTCCATGCTGCCAGCAGCAACTTCCTCCATTTTTGCGCCCAGTGCTGTGGCGCCGCGTTGAACCCGCCCAGCGAATTGCTTTCCAAGCCAAGTCTTTGGAGCTGTCGCGGTGACAGCTTTTTCCACACCTGCTTTTCGATAGACCCAGTTCCCGGCTCGTGCTGCCCCTCGTGTCGCCTTCGTCTTCGCCCAGCCGCCCATTTTCTGCGCCGAGTTCATTACCAGCGCCGTTCCTCCATACCCCATCGACTGGGCAACTTTCATGCCTCCCAACAGAATTGCCATCGCCATGATGTTCTGCATCAAATCACCAAAGCTGATTCCGGCGATTCCCGATACAGTCAGACCGCCACCGGTGGTTGGCGTCACGGCTCTTTCCGCATACTCCTTGTATTTGCTGCCACCACTTGCCATAACCGTAAGCGCAAGCCACACGAAGAGAAGTACTAATGGAGCATAGAAAACCCAGTGGAGAAAGTTTCTCCACCATTTCTGCCAATACCCCTTGGTGTGCGGAAAAATCCACAACAGCCATACAAGCGGGGACAACATTAAAAGAAAGCTGAGCTGGAAGTAACGTATAAAGAGCATCCCCGCAAACGCAAGAAGGGTGATGAAGGTAAGGACGGCAAACGCCACGATAACTCCCAGCGACGCTATGTCGAACATGATCGATGCCGTGCCGGAAGTCAGCAGTGTCTTAATTGCATCGAACGCACCTTGGTCCGGTTGGAAACCAATTCTTGCAAATCCAAGCTGATCAACGAGCTTAGCGCCTATAGCAGCAGCGCTTCCTCCCGCAATCCGTTTCATAAAGAAGTCGGAAAAGACTTGAGCAATCCTGAGAACCGATCCCGCGATAACCAAACTGAAGTTCACCAAAAGCGCCGCCGCAATGAGTTTTAAGAGTATCTTCTGCGCCTGATATCCTTGGATGCGCAGGATAGTCGCCATCGCGATCACAATGATGCCGAAGACAAATCCGAGATTTGCAATATCCCTAAAAATCACCCACCCGGTAAGCACAAACGGCGGATCGAACGTCAGGATAGTGTTGTTAAGCTCCAGAGACAGGCTTGCAAGATACCCCCCTAGTTTGATGAGGGTATTGCCTACGAGAAAATACACGGCGGTAAGCGCTACCCGGATAACCTACAGAATTGGGGTGAGTGCTATACTCGTAATGGAAGTTTCCGAGGAACCCGCTTTTTCATCAACTTTGGCAGTGGAAGATCCAGATTGCGCGAACACGAAGGAATGTCCGATAAAAACAACCGCGCACAGTACAACAAGTACGACGAACGCAGCTTTTGTGAATCTGTGTTTCTTCGAGAAGATTGTCATGAGATTGCCCAAAATGAACTCTAATGCGGTCAGCAACTAAATGAACTCAGCGCTTTCATAATATTGTTAAATGTCTTAAGAAGCGCCGCATCATATCCTTTGTTGTAGAGCCGCATATCGTTGAAAATGCTGTCGTATTTATCCACAAAGGTGCCGTAATGCTCCGTAATGGTGAGCATCTGCTGGCTGTTGGTCAGATCAACGCCATCGAGCTCGCTGATGTTTGTCTGAGCATCTCCGATGCTTATTTCAAGCCCTCCTTTTGCTGATGTGAGCAGGTCGCCAAGCTCCTGAACAGTTACCGTAACGTCGTTGTCCTGGTCATCTTTATAGGTGATGGGAGAGTTTGGACAACTGGCGACAAAGCCCTCTGCGAGCGTCAGGTCCTGGTTGACGATTGGAAGCAACGCGTTCTGAACATAGTCAATGTAGTTGTTGTAATCCTTCCGCCAGGCGTCAAGTTTTTTTTGGTTGTCCTGCTGATTGAGATCGTTTATCGCTTCATCAGCGTAATTCTTCCCCGTCGAACCACCGGAACCAAGTAGTCCTCCTTTCGCTGCATCAAAAACCTTAGTGAAAAACACATTGACGAGTGCCGATATAACGCTCTGCACGTTTTCTAAATACTGAAAGTCGCCCTCTATTCCCGAAGTGACCGCTTTCGCCACAGCATCGCCGGGTGTCAGAGTGTTCCACTTCTCACACATCGCGCCTTCAACTTCCGCCATGCGCTCCCGAACGCACTGGGCCCGCGCAGCAGCACCGGTTGGGTCATCGGGAGTTCCTTGAATCTGGGAACAATAGCTCTCAACTTGTTCTTGCAGTTTTGTGTCAACACACTCCTTGACGTTCAGAAATCCGCTTGCCGACCGTGCCTCGTTTGTACGTTCCTGTTTTTTCCTGGTTGCTTCACGGTTGTACGCATCTTCAAGTACAAGGGACATCATGAAGTAGTTTGTCTCGGGCATAAATGCTTGGTCGTACACCAGCCATCCTCCGCGCTCCACAAAATCTTTGGTGTACTGAATATTTCTCTTAAAATCCTCGAACCGGCAGGATGTCGGCAGTCCGTAAAAGCCCGTCTGCGTCAGGCGATAGACAAACGTATACCGCAATTGATACGCAAACGGAGCGCAGAGGTTCAGGCCCTCTGTTTTAAGATATTCATTGAATGCCCCAAATGTTATATCACCCGCTTCGCGCAGATACCCCTTCCAATCAGTCACCTGCAGGGGCCGCCCCTGGTTCTGGATTGATTTGACAACGTCATCGGTGAGCTTATCTACCATGCGCTTTACTACCATGTCCCGCAGCGCCGCCAGCATTTCTTCTCTCACCCATTGTAGAACGTTCTGCAAAAACAAAACGAGGCGCTGAGCAAGCGCCGCAACATCCACCCATGCGTGCGCTTGCCGAACCGGAAACACCGGCGTCGACGCAAGCAGGAGAATAATGAGCAAGAGCACTGCGAGGGTCTTTCGATAATTCATAGGCGTTAAAATATCGATAGCGGTGTGTTCTCATTCAGGAGAGTCGTGAGTGTATCCCATTCTTCCGTAAGTCGAGGGAAGTACTCCACAGCAATGTACGCGCGCAGAGGATCCTGTCGCGACTGTGCGATTGCTTCCATAATCACCGCCATATCGCCAAAGAACTGGATTGTCCGCTTGTGAAACGCAACCGCTTTGCGCGGCACCTGTGTCGAGAGAAGGTCTTGTTTGATAGCTATGTACCGCAAAGAGAGCGTCTTGAGATCTCCAGCGTTGTTACCCTCGATCGCGGAAGACATTGCATTGATAACCTCTTTCGAGTTGCTGATGTCGGCAGCTCTTCCCACAATCTGCGAGTATGCTTTGGCGTACGCCGCGGATGACTGGTCATTGTCGGAAATGATTGACAGCTGACTATCGAGAACCGGCAGCTGCAGCCCGATTGCTTCAGGGGTCAGCTGCTCGCTCAAACCATCAACGCTCTTCAAGTCCAGTGACGAGACGCGGTCAAGGAGTGTATCCACAGACGCATTCGGGTCCTGGTTGAACTGCGACATAAACTGAGCGCTCATATCGCTCACGAAACGCTGGGTGAGATTGTTCGGGTCATCCTGCTGGGTGCTATCCTTGCCCACATTTTCATTCTTCTGTGCCGACAGAGCCGCGGGGTCGTTCAAAACCTGCTGAAAAGAAGTGTTTTGTTGAGCTACTTTTTGTTCTCCAACTCCCTTAGGTTGGACAGCAATTCCTCCGCCTCCTACCTGCGTTATAACCCAGTAGGAAACAAAAACGACAGCGATGGCGCTGAATAGTACAAATACCGATGTTTGTTTTGATAAACCGGGAAACACAAAAGATTTCAACCCAAAAAACTGGATGCGCCGCTCCGTGCGCTTATTATATCATAGGAAGCGCTCCAGAAGCACCGCCAGTGTGTATATCTTGGCCGTTGAAAGCTCCTGCGGGCGCGATTTCTCATTGCAGTCAATCTTTTCAAGCGCTTCATAAGCAAAGTTCTTCGGAACTCCCCCGCCAATAAGGTTATTGAGGATGGTTTTGCGGGGTTGTTTGAACAGAATATGCGCCGCCGCAAAGTATACAGGAAGAGAATGAGATGGCGCGGGCAGTTTTTCCAGCATCACAATTGCTGAGTCAACGCGTGGCGGAGGTGAAAAAAGGTGCCTGGGCACAGCAGCAACAACACGGCATTGCGCCCACACCTGTGTAGTCGCGGCGAGCAGGTTCATAGCGCCAGGCTGTGCACAAAGCCGCTGAGCAACTTCTTTTTGGATAAGGAAAACTGCACGCTGGGGTTTGTGCTCAAGCTCGCCCAGCACTCGGAAGAGCCGCCCGGTGATGTAGTAAGGGATGTTGCCTACTACTTTGTAGCGACCATCGGCCAATAACAGATGACCAACAACAAGAGGTAAGACCTTGAGAGCGTCTCCTGCTATTACTACAGACCCACCCATCGGAGTTTTTGGTATGTTGAGATTTTTTTGAAAATTAAAAAGTGGGAGTTGAAAATTCCCTGCGAGTGCGTTTGCCAGCTGTGAATCTTTCTCAACCGCCACCACGGTCACTCCGGATCTGACAAGAAGCTGGGTAAGTTCTCCATGACCCGGACCGATTTCAACAATAACATCTCCTCTTTGCACGTTGATTGCCCGAGTAATCTTTTGCAGAGTGCCTTCACTTTTCAGAAAATGCTGACCGAGCCTGTGTCCCATAAAGCAAAAACTTTTTCTTTCGCTAGATGCCTCTGCCACCCATTACAGAATAGAAAAATCTCGCGTATGGAGCATAGAAATCGTTGATTGTCGAGGACAGAAGTCGTTCAACGGGAGCAAAATCATCGGTCAAAACAAGTGCGTCGTCAGGTGCCGTTGGTGTCGGAACACGAATCACGGACGCCAACCATTCACCATTCGGCAAAGTTCGTGCCCATCCCTGCAGCCCAAGTGCCGATATCGGCAGGTCTCCATTAATGCCCACCAACACAACATTCTGCGGGGCAAAAAGCTCCTGCCCGAACGCCAGAATGTAGTAGTTGGGGAAAACTGACGAAAACGTCCCAAGAACGCTGGAAAGGAAGCCGTCACGATCCAACAGCGGAATAGCGACAAGATTTGCCACATAAATACCCCTTGATTTGAGTTTTGAGCGGGCGGTTTGCAAAAACTCCCGCGTAAGCATGTGCCACGGCGTTGATATGAACGAATTGAACGCATCTTCCAGGATAAGATCAAAACAACATGGCTGGCGCGCAAGCGCAACGCGCCCATCGCCGGTCACAGTCCTAATAGACGGATAGTTGCTTACATTGAAATACTCTTTTGCAACGGCGGTGACTTGAGGATCAATCTCTGCAACCGTAATATTTGCATCGGGAATCAGGTGGATAAGATTTTTCGGCATCGCGTACGAGCCGCCACCAATTACAAAAACGTCATGCATATCGCGTCTGAGCAACGTGAGCAACGGGTGAATTGAGGTAAAGGTGCGCAGCGTTTTCCCCGAACGGCTCTCAACGTTGTGCGAATCAAAATCGAGAAAGAGCATTCGCGCATCACCCCATACGCTGTCATCGGCATCAACGACGCGCACGGTATAGTAGTTCGATTCATCCTGATACACCAATCCCTCTGCGCGGCGCGGCAGGAGCCACGCGCTCGCAAGAAGAACGGCGATTATTGCAACAACAATAACGTCTGCCGTTCTCGGGCGAACAAAAGCGGCAGCATTCGCAAGAAGCGCTACGGCAACCACCAAAAGCGTGCTCGAGCTGCCCAGGTATCCAATAAACACAAAACCGGTCAGGAATGTGCCCGCAATGCTTCCCAGCGCCGACAGCGCGGAAAGCTGACCCGCTCTAACTCCCACTCGTTCAAACGATTCGGCCGCAAGACGTACGAGTATCGGATACACAGCACCCAAAAAGAATGCCGGCAAGCAAAACAGGAGTACCGAAGCAATGCCAATAATAATCGTCAGCGGCAGAGCGCTGACTGCCAGCGCAGGAAGCAACCGCACCAGTACCCGAGCCGCCCCGACGAATATGGAGGCTCCTATGAGCGCGAGGAATGCGGTTGACTGTGATCGAAAGCGGTCTGCAAACACCCCTCCCACAGCACTGCCGGCTGAGTACCCGAGAAGAACAATCCCGATAACGATCGTCCACATATAGATGGAGGATCCAAAGTGCGCCGCCAAAATACGCGAGGCGGTCAATTCAACCGTCATGAGCGAAAAACCAGCGACAAAAGCGGAAATGGGGAGCAGAAACCTTCGAAAATAACCGTTTGCGTAGCTCATATCTTATGCATACTCAATATACCGCTCTTCATCATTCAGCGGCGTTGTGCCTTCGAACACGATTTTTTCTGGTGGCAATTCGTAAAGGAAGCGCGATGGCGTCCCCCAGAAGTTCAGGAGAAGCTCTCTTTTAGCCCGTGTCATCGCCACATACATCAAGCGCCGCTCTTCCTCAAGATCTTCCGGATCGTACAGCGAACGTTGATGCGGCAACGTTCCCTCGTTGACGCCAACGACGCACACGACATCGAACTCGAGCCCTTTGGCAAGGTGAATGGTCATTAGGTTTGCGCCTTCAATATGATCACGCCGGCGCCGCTTGACCTGGTGGAAATCAAGCGGGTGTGCAAGCGCTATTTTTTCAAGAAACTCTCCGGTCGTTTTAAACTGCGAGGCGAAGTGCATCAGCTCCCTGATGTTCTCCGCGCGCTCCTGGGCGTTGGTATATTCGGCTTCCAGTCGCTCCAGATATCCGGTTGCATCCAAAACGAAGTTGATGATTTTTGCCGGTTCTAAGACATGCCGTTGATTAAGTTTTTCAACAAGAGCGGCGGAGCGCCGAAGCCCCAGCGACTTTTGGAGTCGCTCTGTGCTCACCGCATCCTGCGGATTATGAAGCAGGCGAACCGCGGCGACCAGGTCTTTGATTTCTTTGCGCTCATAAAACGCGACGGTTCCGAACAGATTGTATTCGACACCGTACTCGATAAACATCTGCTCGAGGGCCCTGCTCTGGGCATTGGTGCGGAATAGAACCCCAACCGTCTGCGCGCGCGCAAGCGCATCAATCGCCTTTTCAACCACATATGATGCCTCATGGTACTCATCGTCATGTTCAAGAACCGAAACCGGTGTTCCTGTTTCGTTCTCCGTCCACAGATTTTTGTGTTTCTGCGCGACGTTGCGCGCAATAAGCTCGGAGGAGGATTCGATGATGTTTTTGGTGGAGCGGTAATTCTGCTCCAGAAACACCGTCCTGGTTTTGGGCCAGTCCTTCTCGAAATTAAGAAAGTTTCTGAAGTCCGAGAAGCGGAAACGGTAAATTGACTGCTGATCGTCGCCGACAACGTTGACATTATTGTGCGCGCCGGCGAGGAGTTTTATCAACATGTACTGCGCGGTGTTCACATCCTGATATTCGTCAACCAAGATGTAGTCCCAGCGCCGCTGATGCTGGGCGCGCATCGCGGAGTCCTGCGACAGCATCATAACGACTTTTTGTATGAGGTCGTCGAAATCAAACGCATTGCTGCGCTCAAGCAACGCTTCATATGTCTCAAAAATTGCCCACAGTGCTTCGCTATTTTCCAAACCCAGTACATCCTCATGCGAAAAAAGTTCGCTCTTGATGCGGGATACTTGGCGCATAAACCGCGCGGGCGTTTTAGAAACATCAGGTGCCGTGAGCGCGACTGCTTTCTTGACGGTGCGCAGTGAGTCGTCGCCGTCGAAGATGGTGAACGACTTTGTGCGTCCAAACAGCGGCATTGCCTGCCGAAGCAATCGAGCGCCAAATGAGTGGAATGTCCCCACAAACGGTTCACTCTCAAACTTCAGATCGTGATGCTTTGTCGTCAGCGCCGCGACGCGTGATTTCATCTCGTCGGCGGCTTTGTTGGTGAAAGTAATCGCAATAATGCGCTGAGGCAGTACCTGCTTGTGTGCAATAAGATACGCGAGCCGTGCAGTCAGCGTTTTGGTTTTTCCCGAACCGGCACCCGCCACAATCAGAAGAGGGCCGTCTCCTGCAAATACGGCTTCTTTTTGTTTTTCGTTCAAATCAGAGAACATAATGGTTGTCTCATCTATCAAACGAGGGTTAGTATGGCTGCGCTCGTGATTACATACAGCGCATAAAGAACGAAGATTAACTTTTCAGAATATGGCTCGTGCTGGATCGCGCGGTATAACAAGACACCGAAAAGAATACTCGGAATGTACAATAATAATTTCCCCGCCAATAAAGGAACGAGCAGCAACGAAAATGCCGAGAGTAACCCGATGATCAATTTTCCCTTCTCAAGTCCAAACACAACCGGAATTGTCATTACGCCTTGTTGTTCGTCCCCTCGGTAGTCCTTAATGTCCTTAAAATTCGCTGCGCAAACCGCAATAACTAAAAACAAAGACGCTTTGCCAAGAGGGAAGTGAAGAGTGTGAGAAGTTCTGGCAGTATAGAACCCGAACATTAAGAAAAACAAGAACGCAACTGCAATAAGAAGCGGGTTTATCAGCAAGAAGCGTTTGAGCCGAAATGGAGGTGCTGAGTATGCCCATGCAAGGATAAATGCCGCTCCTACAAGAAAAACCCCGTATTTGTGGAGTATCAGAGCTCCGATTAACGACAGCGCTCCACATGAAAAAGCAACGGCGCGCATCTGAGATATTGAAAGGATTCCTTTGGGAAGTGGGCGATCTGGGTTCGAAATTTTATCTGTCTTATAATCATAAATGTCGTTGTGAAACACGGTCGCGGCATGAAAGAGAAATGAGGTGACTACAAGAACGATTATGGAAACTATATTAAGAAACGTGAGCGGGAGAATTACCTTTAGCCAAATAAGGGCTGCCATTGCTCCCAGAAACGTAATGAAGACATAGGCGGCTCCGCGTTCAATACGAACATTGCCTATAATAACGCGAAAAATGTTTTTGTTTGCACAAAAAAGGACGGCAAGGCATAACACTATAAAAAGCGGAAATAACACCGCGCTCATCAAAAAATTAATCCACACATCAAGAGAGCCGAGTCCGCTATTAGAAAGATACCCGTGTCCAATCGCGGTCGCTCCAAATTGGTCATAGAACAAATTGATAAAAAAGGATATGGGGCCGAACGCGGATGTATTGTCAAACCAAAAGATAACGCTGGGCAAGGATCCCATAAACAACAAGAACACGTACGCACAGAGAGTGGCGAGGAGACTTTTTGCCAACGATCGCGTTTTGACAAACATATACGCGCCCAATGCAACAAACATAAACATCACCTCGACACGGAGTCCCCACCCAAAATCAGTAAATGATCCGACAAAGAAATCAGCGATGAATCGGATCCATTGTGCCGGCCCCGAAAGTAACGCGTAGTGATTGGAAAGATGTGGATCTTCTCCGATTGCTATTGCAATTAAAAGCGGGGTGAGAGTGATACCAAGACATATGACCGCCGCTCTTAAAATACGCTCCGGTCTGGAGCGCGAGAACCAGTGAATGATGAGCGTCATCCCGAGCAGAACCACACCATACCAAAGAAGATAGTGCAGATACGTCGTCCAGTACCACCATCCCTCTTCCTTGCCAAATCCCAAGATTCGTTCGAGCGCGGTGCGCGCAAGCACCACAACACAGAAAAGTCCCGCGCCTTTCCAAAATGTCAGGTTAATACTTTCGAGTTTTGCAATTGCCGCGCGTACAAACATTGAGATCCCATTGTACCATCTACGCGGCGGTGCGCACGCGGTATGAGAACGCTTCGGCAATGCACTCGTCGGTTACCGATTCAAGCTCTTCCATATCCGCGATTGTCCGGGCGACTTTCAGTACCTTAAAGTACCCGCGAGGCGAAAGGTACGCCTGGTCAAGCGCCCGGTCCAGCAGGCGCGCTGCAGTGGAAGTCGGATGCACCAGTTCCTGAATCCGCTTTGAGGAAGCTTCCGAGTTGCAGTAGATAAGAGGTTTTGTCGCAACAAAACGTTGGCGTTGTGCGTGTCGTGCCCGCTCAACTGCCTGCCGCATGCGCGTGGATTCTCCTTCGTCTATAGATTTCTTGAGGTCGTCCGCTTTCACGCGATCAACCCACCATTGCATATCAATACGGTCAAGCAACGGTCCGGAGAGTTTACGCTCGTACCGGGCAATTTCATGGGCGCTGCAACGGCATTCTTTTTCCTCGTCTCCGAAAAAACCACAGGGGCAGGGATTTGCCGATGCCACCAGCATAAAGCGCGCCGGAAACGAAAGAGTTGTTTTGGAACGAGACACAACGATGGTACCGCTCTCCATCGGTTGCCGAAGTGCTTCCAAAACGTCGCGGTGAAACTCCGGAATTTCATCCAGAAACAGCACGCCACGGTGTGCCAAACTAATCTCGCCCGGCCGCGGACTCTGACCTCCCCCAACTACCGCCGCCAGAGACGCTGAATGGTGAGGAGCGCGGAACGGTCGCGCCGAAACGAAAGATTTTCCCATCAGAAGGCCGGCGGCGCTGTAAATCTGCGTGATTTCAACCGCTTCATCACGGGTTAGCGCCGGCAGAATGGATACCAGCGCTTGGGCAAGCATGGTTTTGCCCGCGCCCAGAGGGCCAGCCATGTACAGATTGTGACCGCCCGCTGCAGCGATCGCCAGCGCGCGTTTTGCCATCGCGTGCCCTTTGATCTCGGACACGTCGACTTGATAATCGTTGGCAACAACCTCAAACGAAGAAGGGAGGAGAGGATGTATCGTCAGCCGCCCCTCAAGATGATCGACCAGATGCAGCAGGTGATCCACCGGATAGATTGCAATATCGTCAACCAGTGCCGCTTCTTTAACGTTAGCCGCCGGAATAAAAATGCGCTCGTATCCTTGTGCGCGCGCCATACAGCAGGCGTTGAGCACTCCTGCAACGGGACGGATGCGGCCGTCAAGTGCCAATTCTCCGACAAATACGGTCGTGCCAGTGTTAAACGGTTTCATCTGTCCCGACGCCAGAAGATATCCCAGTGCGATGGCAACATCGTGCTGCGATCCTTGTTTTTTGATGTCGGCGGGAGCTAGGTTGACGGTCACGCGGCGGTTTTCCCGTGTGGGAGGTTTGATGCCGCAATTCTTGAGCGCCGAGGATACCCGTTCGCGCGATTCGACAACCGCTTTGTCGGCAAGGCCGACAATGGTAAACGACGAGAGACCAATGTTGATGTCGACCTCGACCTCAATGGGACGCGCACGCATTCCCTCGAGCTCTACTGAAGTAACGCGCGCAGTATGTTCAGATGCCATATGACCCAACAATACAAAAACAGCAGATGAACCTGCTGTTTTCATGAACCTTCACACTCCTTTGTTGATTTCCTTCATAACGTCAGGATGCAGGCGAAGCGCTGGGTTTACTTCAAGCGCTTCGAGTGGAATTTCTTTGCCGGTTTTCTCGCACATACCGTAGGTACCGCGCTCAATTTTAAGAAGCGCGGTTTCCACATCGGCGCGCCTCGCACGAAGGACTTTGGCTGCTCCCATGTGGATATTAAACTCCCGCGCCTCATCGGTTTCATCGTCAGACCCCGGAGCATCCTCGAGTTGCACGGGGCTTTCCAGCTCGGCAATTTGCTTACCTAAATCCAGTCGCTCTTGCTTAAGCCGCGTCCGAAATTGTTCCAGCTGCTGGGAGGTTACCATGAGCAGACATATTACTGCGCCGGTCCGGTGGCAGTCAGCCGTTTCACTATGTCAACCATCTGCGTATAAGAGGTGGTAATAACCAGGTGCGTTCTGCCGCTCACCGACAACCACCCGTACTCCAACACCTGTCCGCTCTTGGGATTAAACGCTAGGAACCGAACCGGAACCCCTTCAACCTGCCCGTCTTTAAACTCGACAGGCGATGGTGTTTTGACGCTGCTCAGAAACAGATTTGGAATGTCGGTAAGCGCTCCCTCAAGAACAGATTGTACGGTCTGCGCCGCCTGCGCTATGGGAGCTTCGCTTCTGAGCGTAAACGCGAACCCAAGTTTGTTTCCTCCAACCTTGTCCCCATAGAGCCACGAAGTGAAGTCCTCCTCGAATAACAAACTGAGCGATGGAGCCGCACCCGGAAGCAACGTCCCAAGAATTACGGGAGACTTGAGCGTCGTGTTTTGCACATCAACAAACGTCATATCGCGCACCGTTCCCACCAACAACTGTGACGGAGCGATGGCTGCGATACCGCTCTTAACCGACGTCGCCGTAAGCTCCGTCATGGTGACCGTCGCCGCATCGGCGGGATTTGCAATCAGGGAAACGTGAACAAACGGCGGAGGTGTCGGCGGCTGTGGTGACGGCGGTGGCGTCGGTTCGGGTTCCAGCGGCGGGAATGACTGGTCGGCAGGAGCTTGCGGCGTTACAACCTCGACTGTTTCCTGCCCGAGCGAAGAAACCAAGTAATATACCCCGATCCCAACGGCAACCGCCGCCACGCCAACGCCGACGATAAGAAGAATACTTTTGAGATTCATCGCTTTCTTTTCGGGTTGTTCTGCGGTGGGAGGAGCTGTAGGCGCGGGTACGGTTTGCGCAGGCGTCTGCTGCGGCACAGAAGACGGAATTTGCGTACCAAACGCCGGAGGAGGCGGAGGGATTGGTCGCGAAGGAGGCGGAGGCGGTACGTATGACGGCGGGGGAGACGGTTCACGCTCTCCGGAGAGTTCGGGGGCGCTTACAATCTGCGACTGCGGTGCCTCTCCTCCCGTCTGGCGTATCGACTCAAGATCAGAAGTCATGCTGCGGACACCGACCTGTTGCTCCGTCGGTGGAGGTGGCGGAGGAATACTCGACGGCTGGGGGGGGTACGGTTGTCCTCCCGCGGCCTGATACTGTTGTGGATTTTGTTGCTGATCCATACCAAAAAAAAATGTTACTTGTTATTCCGATCCAATCTTCAAATGACTTCGGTATAAGTATAACACACCGCGTGCGCAAAAATTCCGCTCACGACCACGCGCATAATGTAATCCCGCCCTCGCCTGCTTTTTCATATATAATAGAAGCATGAAGCGCCTGCTGCTTATTGACGCCAATTCTCTGATCCACCGCACCTACCACGCCCTGCCGCCGCTTACTAACGCACAAGGAGAGCCGACGGGGGCGCTGTACGGGCTGGCGTCGATTCTTCTTAAAGTGGTAAACCATATCCGTCCCGACTACGCAGCTGCGCTTTTTGATCGCCCCGAGCCCACGTTCCGCAAGGAGCGGTTTGCAGAGTATAAAATCCACCGACCCAAAGCGGAAGAAGATTTGGTTTCCCAGATCGTTCGGGCTCGCGATTTGTTCGAGTCGTTCTCAATAAAAACCGTTGACCGGGCAGGATACGAAGCTGATGATCTTATTGGAACGCTTGCGGAAAAGTTCAAAACAAAAACTCACATCACCATCCTCACCGGAGATCTGGACACGCTCCAATTGGTCGAAAACGGACGCGTCGTCGTTGAAACATTCAAGAAGGGCATTTCCGAAACGGCCGTGTATGACGAAGAGGGTGTTGTAAAAAAACTCGGCGTACATCCAACGCAGGTCGTCGACTACAAGGCGCTGGTTGGAGATGTTTCCGACAACATCCCAGGTGTGCGCGGCGTGGGACCAAAAACTGCAGCACGCTTTCTGAATCAATACCGGTCGCTTGAAACGTTGCTTGCACAAGCAGCACACGATCCGTCGCTTGCTAAAATCAAACAGCATGAGGATGATGCGTTGCTCTCGCGCGAACTGGCAACCATTGTTCGAACCGTCCCGGTTAACATCTCGCTCGACGAGTTTGTGTTTCATCCCGATGAAACATCAATCGCCCGCTACTGTAGCAAAAACGACTTTGCGTCGATTCTCAAGCGGCTCTCAATTAACACAACAGACAACGGCGCTCTTTTTAACCCCGAAACAACTACGTCCGTCGATTCCCCTCCCCATCTGTTGCTGCTCGATGCAGAACTCCCTCTCCCAACCCCCGCTCTTTTGGCGTCATCTGCCCCCAAGGTCGGGTTTGGTCTCAAAGAGTTTTTCAAAACACATCCGTTCAGCGCTCCATACTTCGACGTCGACATCGCCCGACAACTGCTGGAAATACCAGCCGACACGTGGCAGGCGCTCTCACAACACATTTTCAAAAAAGCGCTTCCAAAAGAAGAGTTTTTGCACGTTGCGTATACGTTCTTTTCGCACGCCATTAAAGAGCGCGGCTTGGAAAAGGTGCTGTACGACATCGAGCTGCCGCTCCTTCCGGTTGTTGCACGGATGGAGCAGGCGGGGGTTCTGGTGGACACGCAGGGCCTTGCGCACACCGCGCAGGAACTGGGCAGGGTCGTATCGCAGAAGCGCGCGGCACTTACCAAAGAAATGGGGCGGGACATCAATCCAAACTCTCCCAAACAACTGCTCGAATATTTCCAAAAAACCCTGAAGACAAAAATTACCTCAACAGCAGCGGACAAACTTGAAAAAA